>PNOM01000040.1 GCA_013824835.1 Syntrophus sp. (in: bacteria)
TAGAAAACAGAAAAACCATCCCAGGAGGCGGGCGGGAATTACTGACTCGTGCATTGCTGAGGGCAATTTAGAAAAGTTTGTTTTACCTTGTGGGAAGGTTGAGAGCCCCCTCGATCTGTAGGGGGATGGGGGGTGGCTCTTCACACAAGGTAAAACGATTGCTTTTCTTTCTACGAAGCAGCACGAGTTGGTAATCCCCACCCGCTTTCTACGCCCCCCCACCTTCCACCCACTCCAAATGTATTTGCCTTGGATTGTGCCCCATGCATTTTCCCCTCTTCTAAAAACCCTCAAAAACTGGTATATTATCTTCAGCGTACCCCATCTCTCGTAGAGTTATGGGCAACGCTCTTCGAACGCATGTACAATCTTGACAAAAAAGGTTTTATTTATGTGAAGGGAAAGACCAGTTCCTTTGTCTCTTTTTTCCTTTCCCAGGCACAAAGAAAAACAATCTTCTTTTATGATGATGAGGACGAAGCCTTGTTGTTAAAGGAAGAGATTGAGTTTTTCTCTGAAAGAGAAGCCTATATTTTCCCCTTATACGCGGATAAGGTCTTTGAAAAAGACGATGAGATCAAAAGGACAGGATTTCTCTCTCATCTCGTATCGGACCCGACATTTTACGGTCTTTTTCCTTACAGCGCCTTAAGCCATCCGATAAAAGCACGCCAGTCAATACTGGGCAGGAGCAGGGAGCTTCTCTTTGGCGATACCATCTTCCAGGAAGAGCTCATCGCCTATTTTGACGAAACAGGGTATGAATTGGCTGCCCTTGTAAGGGAAGAAGGTGAATATGCGAAGAGGGGCAGCATCATCGATGTCTTCCCCCCTTCCTATGAAAGGCCCATACGTATTGAATTTTTAGGTGATCAGATATTTTCCCTCCGTTTCTTTGATCCTGTGACCCAGAGATCGAACAAGGAAATGGACAGGTGCGATATTGTGCCAATAAAAACAGATAGCGATGAAAGCGCTGCCTTTTTCGATTATCTGGATGAGAGCATGATCCTTGTCCACAAGGGGCTCCAGCATCTCCTTGAGCCGTGGAGGGGTAACGGGGACAGCGTTCTGCAGGAGATGGTGAGAGAGCAATGCCTGTCGAGTCTTAATATCGATGTTTCAGGCATTGAAGGGGATGAACAGGGCGTGATTATCGAGGCAGTATCAAACGAAGACTTGCGACGCCTCTTCGATGAAAAAAAGACGGAAATATTTACGACCCTATCGGAAAAGCTGAAGGGGGAGTGGAGCGGTTACAGGTATATCTATATATTCGCCAATACTCTGCACCAGGGGGAACGGCTCCAGGAAATATTTAAAAACTACGGCATTGCCCTCCCTGTGTTGAAGGAGGCATCCTTTTCGCGGAAGGAAAAGGAATGGGCGATTGTTATCGGGCCCCTGAGGAGGGGATTCAGGACAGACACCATTATCCTCCTCACAGAAGAGGATATTCTCGGGCCAAAGAAGAGGGCGGTAAAGAGAAGGAGTAATGTCAATATTGATGAGTTCCTCAATTCCTTCAAAGACCTCAAGGTTGGTGAATGGGTTGTCCACATTGACCACGGCATAGGCGTCTACCAAGGGATTGCTGAATTAAAGATAGGGGGATACAGCAAGGATTTCCTCTTGATAGAGTATCTGGGCGGAGACAAGCTCTATGTGCCTATCGATGATCTTCACCTTGTTCAAAAATTCATCGGGGGCGAGAAATTTAAGCCGAAGGTTGACAAGCTTGGCTCTCAGCTCTGGAGGAGCACAAAAAGAAAGGTTAGAAAACAGGTTGAGGATATTGCAAAAGAGCTCCTTGTCATATATGCCGAGAGGGAAATGGCAGAGGGATATGCCTATCCCCCGGAGGATGAGCTTTTCAGGGAGATGGAATCGCGGTTTGAATATGAGGAGACAGAAGGTCAATCAGTCGCCATTGCAGCGGTTTTAAAGGATCTTGAGAGCATTAAGCCGATGGATCGGCTGGTATGTGGGGATGTCGGCTTCGGGAAGACCGAAGTGGCAATAAGGGCGGCATTTAAGGTTGTTATGGAGAATAAGCAGGTAGCCCTTCTTGTGCCTACCACGATCCTTGCCCAGCAGCACTACAGGACATTTCAGGAAAGATTCAGGGATTATCCGATACGTATCGAGATGCTCAGCCGGTTCAGGTCAAAGGAGGAACAGAAGCGCATTGTGGAAGATGTTAAAAAAGGCTCTGTTGATGTCATAGTAGGCACCCACAGGCTTCTTCAGAAAGACCTCGTTTTCCGGGACCTCGGACTGCTCATTATTGATGAGGAGCACAGGTTCGGGGTGAAACATAAGGAAAAGCTGAAACTTATGAAAACGAACATTGATATCCTCTCCCTGAGCGCAACTCCCATACCGAGGACCCTCTATATGGCAACAACTGGCATAAAGGACTTGAGCATCATCAATACGCCCCCCCTTGACAGGCTTGCAGTAAAGACCTCTGTAGTCAAATTCAAGGATGACCTGATACGGAGGGCCATCAAGGAGGAATTGGGGAGAGGGGGTCAGGTATTCTTTGTCCATAATTTTATCCACAACATCGGGGTTGTGTATGAGCATTTGTCAAAACTCCTTCCTGATGCGAGAATTGCTGTTGCCCATGGCAGGATGGATGGAAAGGTCCTTGAAAAGATCATGTCGGACTTCATTGAGGGAAGATACGATGTCCTCCTTTCAACAAATATTATTGAATCCGGTCTTGATATCTCAAATGTAAATACCATAGTCATTAATAATGCCCATAGAATGGGGCTTGCCGACCTTTATCAGTTGAGGGGCAGGGTCGGGAGAAGCACCAGGCAGGCCTATGCGTATCTTCTCGTTCCAAAAGATGAGATCCTGAAAAAGGATTCCCTGGTACGGTTAAAAATTATTGAAGAGCTGACGGAACTGGGGTCAGGCTTCCATGTTGCAAATTATGACCTCGAAATCAGGGGAGCGGGCAATCTCCTCGGTAAAGAGCAGTCCGGCAATATAAACCTCATCGGCTTTGAGCTTTACTGCCAGATGCTTGAAGATGCGATTAATGAGTTGCGAAGTGGCGATACCCCTCACGAGGAAGAGATTACCCCTGAGATCAACATCCCCATCGATGCCTTTATTCCGGATATATATATTGAAGATCCTGCCCAGAAGCTCCTTACCTACAAGAGGCTCTCAAAGGTACGGGATGAGGAGGAGCTTTCTGCAATGGCCGATGAGCTGAAAGACCGATACGGTGAAATACCGGTTCCTTTGAACAATCTTTTACGGATAATATCCCTGAAATGCCTTTTAACGCTCCTTAAGGTCAAAAGGCTTGAACACTCTGCGAAACACATAATACTCCATATAACGGAGCATACGCCTATTAACATGAAAAACCTGCTCCGTCTCGTAAAAGAAGGAAAAGACAGGATTAAGCTTCTTCCTGACGGAAGAATTATCATGGATACAGAGAAGAGGGGGGAGGATCTCATCACTTTCATGAGAAATGTATTGATGCAAATTGTTACTATGTGATATAACAAAACAATTCAAGCCATGAAGCCGTAAGAGGCGTTTTCTCATTTCATATATAAGGCAGTATTTTACGGTTGCCATGACTTAGATAATTACGAGGTGAGTGGATGAAGAAGCTATGTATCCTTCTGTGTACCGTGTTGTTATTTTGCGCATGTTCAAAGAAACAGGACGGCAAGGTGTTGGCCACCATAGACGATGACAAGATAACCACCGAGGAGTTCAGCAAGGCTCTCGACAAAATACCTATGAATATGAAGATGGTTGTTGCCACGGAAAGCGGCAAGAAAAACTACCTTGATAACATGATCATGAAGAGGCTGATTCTCAGAGAGGCGAAAAAAGAGAAGATAGATAGTGACAAGGATTTTCTGGAAAGGCTCGATGAGATCAAGGACCAGCTTCTCATGGAGACCCTGCTCAAAAAGAAACTGAGTATGGATGGAAAATTGACTGATGAGGATTTGAAGAAATACTATGATGCACACAAAGAGGAATTTAAAAAAGACGGGGAGATCAACACCAGGCATGTCCTTGTGAAGACCGAGGAGGAGGCCAAACAGATTCAGGCCAAAATTCAGAAAGGTGATGATTTTTCCGATCTCGCAAAGAAATACTCCATTGACCCTAACGCAAAGACAACGGGCGGCGATATAGGTTTCCACCCCAAAGGCACACTCCTTCCCGAGTATGAGGCTGCGGCATTCAAGCTGAAAAAGGTGGGACAGATAAGCGGTATCGTTAAAACCCAGTTTGGGTATCATATTATAAGGCTTGAAGGGGCAAAGCCTGCAACATATGTGGCTTTTGAAGAAGTAAAAGACTTTATAAAACAGAAAATCGGTCAGGAAAAACAGAAGGAGCTTTTTGATAAATACGTATCCGACCTGAAAAAGGCTGCAAAAATTACAATTAATGAGCAACTTTTGAAGCCTGAGGAAAAAGCGGAAAAAAAGATAGGCCCGTCGGATAAGCCTGAAGCAAAACCGGAAGCAAAACCGGAGAAGCCTGTAGTAAAAGATGAAGGAAAGCCAAAAAAATGAGCATTCTCTGGGTAGTATTCTTTGTTGTTCTTTCGTTATTTCTGCCGACTCCGTCGAGTAGCGAAGTGGTGGACAGGGTGGTTGCTATTGTAAATGATGATATCATCACCCTGAAAGAGATGGAGAAGTATGTTCCCGTTGAGAAACAGGGCCGATTTGTATCGGTCGATGAATACTTGAGGAACATAAAACTGAAAGACAAAATAGGTTTGGTGATCGATGATCTGCTCATCAAACAACAGGCCAAAAAGATGTTTATCTCAGTATCCGACAAAGAAATTCAGGCTGTAATCGAGAGCATAAAAAAGCAGCATCTTGTTACAGAAGAGGAAATGAAGGAGCAGCTTAAAAAACAGAATATCGATTACAAAAGCTTTATTGATGGTTTAAAGACAAGCCTTCTTCGTTCAAGGGTTGTCACCAGGGTTATTTCTCCTGAAATCAAGATTACCGAAGAAAGCATCAAAGAATATTACAATACCCATTCAAGCGAATTCAGGGATGAAGAATACCGGCTGCAACAGGTATTCATATCAGTGAAAAGGCCGGATGGTGAGCAAAGGGCTATGGCTGTCTATGATCTTTTAGAAAAAGGGAAGCCTTTTGAATTGGTTGCAAAGGAATTCTCCGATGACCCGTCGTCTGAACAGGGTGGCGATATCGGCACAATACGAAAAGAAGAACTTGTCCCTGAACTGAGGGTACCCATAAGCGCCCTCAAGCCCGGCATGTATACCCAGGTGCTGAAATCTAATTATGGATTCCAGATCGTGAGATTGGTTGAAGTAAAGACTGGACCGCTGGTGCCCTTTGATACGGTAAAAGGCCGGATTCAAGAGAGGATTACTCAACTGGAATCCGAAAACAGATACAAAGATTTTATTGATAAACTGAGAAAAACCTCATACATTGAGGTCAAGCTCTGAAAAGGATTGCAGTAACCATGGGAGACCCCGCCGGAATCGGCGGGGAGCTCATCCTGAAATCCCTGCCCCGCATATGTCGGAAAACCATCCCCGTAATAATAGGTGATCATGCTGTTATGGAGGTCCAATTGTACCGCCTCTCAGGCGCTGCAAAGCCTTCCCCCTTTAAAAGTTTTAAAGAAGGTCAACTCGGAGATGCTGAATTTGTGGATTTGGGACTCATTCGTGAGGATGTGGAGTATGGGATTACCCGGGCTCAATACGGTGATGCATCATTCAGATATATCACCGAAGCGCTGAAGTATATCTTTTCGGGAGAGGTTTCGGCCCTCGTCACATGTCCGATCAACAAGGCCGCCTTCAGCCTGGCCGGGGTGCCCTTTACGGGTCATACGGAGCTGCTTGCCCATTACGGAAATGTCACGGATTATGTCATGATGATGGCAAACAGGGTTATGCGAGTCTCTCTTGCAACCATCCATATTCCATTAAAAGAGGTGCCTGTGGCGCTTTCAGTGGAAGGGGTGCTGAAGACGATTACGATTACCCACCGCGCTTTGCAGACATACTTTGCCATTGAGAAGCCGCGCATCAAGGTTTCCGGACTCAATCCTCATGCAGGCGAACAGGGTATTATGGGCAGTGAAGAGAGGCTTATTGAGGAGGCTATTAGCCGTGCACGATCAATAAGAATTGATGCAGTGGGCCCCTTTCCCGCTGATACGCTCTTTCATCGCAGGGACTGCGATGCCTTTATTGCCATGTATCATGACCAGGGCTTGATTCCGGTTAAAACCCTTGATTTTAAACATACCGTAAATATTACTCTTGGACTTCCTTTTATACGCACATCCCCAGGACATGGGACGGGTTTTGACATTGCAGGGCAATGGATTGCGGACCCTTCAGGGTTTATTGAGGCATACATGGTGGCTGAAAAGATGGCCGCAAGCATTAAATAGGTACTGAAATGGATTTATTCGGAAACATTACCCCGGACCGGAACAGCTCAAGAAAACCCCTTGCCGACAGGATGCGGCCCAGGAACCTCGATGATTTTGTAGGGCAGGAGCATATCCTTGGCCAGGGAAAACTGCTTAAGCGTCTCCTTGAGAAGGGAGACATCCCCTCCTTGATCCTCTGGGGCCCGAGCGGGGTAGGGAAGACTACCCTTGGATGGCTTATTGGCAGATACATGAAGGTGCCCTTTATTTCCCTGAGTGCCGTCAATATCGGGATCAAGGAGGTTAAAGAGGCAATTCAGAAGTCGAAGCTCCAGAAAATCATCCTTTTTATTGATGAGTTTCACAGATTTAACAAGCTGCAGCAGGATACCTTTCTTCCTCATGTTGAGAACGGGGATATTATCCTCATAGGGGCAACAACTGAAAACCCCTCCTTTGAAATCATCTCACCCCTTCTTTCAAGAATGAGGGTGCTTACCCTAAACCCTTTGACCCATGAGGAGATCGCAACCATTCTGAAGCGGGCATTGCGGGAAGACGCTGAACTCATGGCCTCCGCGTTGAAGGTGGAAGAGGAGGTCGTTGGTGAGATGGCTCAACTTTCCAATGGTGATGCAAGGCGAGCCCTTAACCTTCTCGATGTATGCCACAAAATGGTAAAAGAGGCAGGGGAAAAGGACCTGATCATTGATCACGCCATTGTACGGGAAGCATATCAGAGGAACGTTGCAGTTTACGACAAAAAGGGAGAGATGCACTATGATCTCATCAGTGCCCTCCATAAGAGTATGAGAGGGTCTGATCCTGATGCAGCCCTTTACTGGCTTGCCCGTATGATCGAGGGAGGAGAGGACCCCCTCTATATATTGCGGAGGATGGTGCGGTTTGCCTCAGAAGATGTAGGCAATGCGGACCCCCATGCATTAACAATGACCATGGCTGCCATGGAGGCATTCCGTTTCGTCGGTCCCCCGGAAGGCCATTTAGCGATGGCCCAGGCGTGCGTCTATCTGACCCTCTGCGAAAAGAGCAATGCAGTCTATACGGCCTATAACAGGGTCCTTAGGGATGTAAAAAGTCTTCCCGAATACCCTGTTCCCATGCATATCAGGAATGCACCAACAAAACTGATGAAGGACATGGGGTATGGCCATGATTATCTCTATCCCCATGACTATGAGGGCGCCCTTGTAAAACAGGCATACCTGCCGGAAGAACTGAAGGATAAACGCTACTACCGCCCTACCAACAGGGGATATGAAAAACAGCTTAAAGAGTTCCTGGAAAGGGTAACAAAGGCGCTGGATAAGGGTTAGGCCCGGACGGCTCTACCCCGAACGCCCGCGATGACTGCCATCCAAAAGCGTATTCTCGTCGGAGCTTCGCGCAGTTTGTGCTTCCCAAAGGGAAGCTTGGGGTATACTGAAACACAACCCTTCACAAGTCAAGTATAGGGCGTTTTGACTTTGATCGTGAATTACGGCAAGAAATGCTTATTTTGTCAGTTCCCTTTCCATAGCTTTACCGAACTCATTTGCTTCGAGGATTGCTGCTTTCAGAAAACCGTGCGTTATTTCGTAAGGTTCGTATCGGATAAAAAATACATTCAGGCTGCGCTGGACAATGTTGTCCAGTTCAGCCCCTTGCTGTAGTGGGTCAAAACCCAACTGAGCGAGATGCAGTGGCAGACCTACGTCCTTGAAGAATCGGGCTGCCTGGTTCGCTTCATCCATCCGTTTTTCCATGATGAGTTGTGTCATGGTACCGATTGCCACCAACTCTCCATGAAGACAGTTTATGTGCAAATCGCTGCAAGCTGTCAACCCTTGCGCCACACCGTGCGCCCCTGCAAGGCCGCCGCTCTCGAACCCGAGTCCGCTCAAGAGAATATTTGCCTCCACAATATGGGCGAGGGCATCGCCGGTCCGCCGGTTTCTGACCTCGTCCAGCGCTGTAGTACCGTAATTGAGAAGCAGGTCGCGGCACTGACGTGCAATAGCCAATGCTGCCATGGTTGGTCTGGCGCCTCTTGCGGTTCGGGCTTCCGGATTTTCCATGCAGCAACGCGCTTCATAGAATGTTGAAAAGGCATCTCCCATGCCTGCTACGATATACCGGGGCGGGGCAGCGGCAATTATATCAAGATCAACCAAAACCATGAGGGGGTTCGTTGCGCTGAATTCCACATTGGAAAAAACCCCTTTCTTGTCGTAGACAACGGAATGTGCTGCTGTCGGTGCATCTGTCGAAGCTGTGGTAGGAATTGTAACAGCAGGTACGCCGAGCCTTGACGCTGCCATTCTTGCAGTATCAAGACATTTGCCTCCGCCGATGCCGATGATAACATTAACTTCGGGGCCAATGCCTTTAAAAAAGCTCACAACTCTTTTTACCTCTTCCAGGGTCGATTCACCCTGAAAAATCATCTTTTTTACTGTAAAGCCAGTGGTGTTCAGGCTATTATCAACAATATTGCCGAGAGCACGATCCCGCCCCGGGGTAATGAGTACGCCTGTGCAGCCCGAGGCGCACAGGGATAAGTACTCTCCGAGAAGATTGATAACACCTCGCCCCTGAATGTATTGAGAGGGGGATATAAAAAGCTGTATTGGTTTCTTATCGTCCGGGAGCTTTTGATATGTTGCATTTGGGTCAAAGGTGCCTGGATTTTCCATTTGTTTTCCTCCTGATGGATGACGACTGGAAAAGATTTATTCCGTCCGTCTTTATTTTTGACTGCCGGACCTGCTTGCGCACATGACTATTGATGCTATCATAATAGAATTGGCTATGTACAGTATTGCTACAAGAAACTTTTCATCAATGAAGCTATTTCCAGTCCAGATGAAGGTGTTCCGTTTCTCTTCCCTATTTTCTTTTGCAATGAGAGAGGAAGTGTTTTATCAAAAATTAGTCTATTTATGCAGGGAGGTAATCCAATGTGCTATTCTGTTTTTTTCACCACCCGTCGTTTCATTGGTTTGTCCTTATCCCATATCGAGCTCATAGCCCTATGCGTCATGCTTCTCTTCTTTTGGGGTTGCAAAAAGGAGGCTAAGACCGGTGTCCTTGCCCCTGCTCAGGTGACGGTACTTAAGGTGGAACCAAAGGATACCCCGGTGGTTTTTGAGTTTGTGGGTCAGACCAAAAGCTCACACCAGATGGAAATCAGGGCACGGGTAAACGGTTTTCTTGATAAGCGTGTCTACACAGAAGGTACGGCCGTGAAAGCGGGTGACGTTATGTTTAAAATGGACCCCAAACCTTTTCAGGCACAGCTTGCTGCGACTCAGGGCGCCCTTGCCCAGCAGCAGGCCAGCCTGAAAACTGCCCAGTCAAATCTTGCGCGGGTAATACCCCTGACCGAACAGAAAGCCCTCTCCCAGAAAGACCTGGATGACGCTACAGGACAGGAACAGACCGCTGCCGCTGCGGTAGAGTCTGCAAAAGCTCAGGTAGAGTCTGCAAAAGCTTAGGTAGAGTCTGCGCAGCTCAACCTCGGTTATTGCACCATCGCTGCCCCTGTGGCAGGGCTGTCAAGCTATGCCCGGGTCCAGGAAGGGGCCTATGTGAACCAGCAGAACAGCCTTCTCACCTATGTAGCCCAGACAGATCCCATTTGGGTCAATTTCAGCGTATCGGAAAACGATGTACTCAAATTTCGCCGTCAGGCGAGGGCCGGCTTGGTCCGGATGCCCAAGGGAGAACATTACCATATAGAAATCATCCTTGCCGATGGTTATGTGTATCCGAGAAAGGGCGTCATCTCCTTTTCCGATGCGGAGTATAACCAGCAGACATGGACGTTTCTCGTTCGAAGCACCTTCCCGAACCCGAAAGATATGCTGCGACCGGGCCAGTTTGTCACCGTCCATCTCATCGCGGCCGTGCGACCCAATGCCATCGCAGTGCCCCAGAGGGCAGTACAGCAGGGGGCTAAGAGCCATTTTCTCTGGGTGGTAGGGAAAGAGGGTAAGGTTGAGGCCCGCCCTGTGCGCATTGGCGACTGGATCAAGAACGACGTGTTTGTTGAACAGGGCCTCCGCACGGGTGAGCAGGTGGTTGTTGATGGCGCTCTCACACTTCAGCCGGGGGTGGTTGTTGTCACGAAGCCTTATGTCCCGGCCCCTGAGCCGGAACCTGCCTCTGATGCCGTTACTCCAAAGACCGCCGCAGAAAAGCCTGTTTCCGCCAAAAGCGGCACTCAGAGGAGGTAACGGGCTATGTTCTCAAAATTTTTCATAGAACGCCCCATTTTTGCAACGGTCATCGCCCTTATTATCGTGATTGCCGGATTGGTGGCAATGAAGCTCCTGTCGGTGGCTCAATACCCGACGATTACTCCGGTACAGATTCAGGTGACGACCACCTATCCCGGGGTTGATTCTAAGACTGTCGGTGATTCCGTGGCCGCGCCTATCGAGGCCCAGATCAACGGCGTGGACAACATGCTTTACATGACCTCTGTCAGTTCCAATACCGGTCAGTTGACCATCAACGTTTATTTTGCTCTCGACACAAACCCGGATATCGCCCAGGTACTGGTGCAGAACCGCGTCGCTCTTGCCATGCCGCAGCTCCCCCAGTTGGTGACCCAGTATGGGGTCTCGGTGCAGAAGAAATCTGCCAGCCCTCTGATGGTCATCTCTGTTTTCAATAAGGATGGCCGCTACAGTCACGAGTACGTGACGAACTACGCCAACATCTACGTCCTCGACGCGATTAAGAGGGTGAACGGGGCCGGACAGGCGACGATCCCCGGCGTACCGGACCAGGCTATGCGCATCTGGATGAATCCGGACAAGATGGCCTCCCTCGGTATTACGACTTCCGACATCCAGCAGGCTGTGGCGAATCAGAACGCCCTTTTCGGGGCAGGCCAGATGGGTCAGGAACCGAGCGATGACAAGACGCAGTTGACCTTCCCTGTGGTGACCCAGGCTCCCTTTATGCAGCCTGTCGAGTACGAAAACATCATCCTCCGGGCAGATACTGAAGGGACCGCCATAGTCCGCGTTAAGGATGTTGCCCGTGCCGAGGTGGGCCGCAGGCAGTATATTGATGACAATAAGATGAACGGAATGCCCTCCACTCCCATCATTGTCTATCAGCAGCCCGGGGCAAACGGCATTGAGGTTTCCAAAGCAGTAAGGAAGACGATGGCGGACCTGAAATCGACTATGCCTGACGGGGCAAGCATGAAACGAACCTCTCAGACAACAGCCAAGGTGGATGAGTTGCTTGCAAAGTATCCGGCAGTGGCCCATCGGACCATACTTAACGGCTTTAGTATAATCGACGGTCAATACAAAATTGTTTTTCTTATACTGGCTGCACAGTTCGAGTCGTGGACCCTCCCCGGTTCCGTCATGACTGCGGTGCCTTTCGGCATTCTCGGCGCCCTCATGTTTAACTGGATCAGGGGCCTTGAAAACGATGTTTATTTTCAGATCGGTCTCCTTGTGTTGATCGGGCTTGGGGCCAAGAACGCGGTCTTGCGGGTAACCTTTGCGGTCGAGCTTCGCAAACAGGGGCTCTCGATCATGGACGCCACCATAAAAGCAGGGGAGGAGCGGCTCCGGCCCATTATCATGACCTCTCTCGCCTTTATTCTGGGTGTGCTGCCTCTGGCCCTCGCAACAGGGGCGGGCGCAAATGCCCGTCACTCGATCGGTACCGGCATCATGGGCGGCATGATCGGAGAGGCGACTATGGCAATGCTCTATGTGCCCCTATTTTTCTACCTCTTTGACCGGCTCGCTGAACGGGGCGAGCAAAAGAAGAAGGCAGCCCCCAAAAGGGAACCCCCGGCTCCTAAACCATACACAACCGAGGAGGGCAAATAATATGAACCGAATACTGATCGTTTCTATAATTGCCCTGTCTTTCATCGGCTGCGCAATCGGCCCTGACTATCTTCGGCCCCGCATTGACACGCCGACGGCCTTCAGGTATGAACCAACTGAGACTGCCCGGACTGCCAATACAGAATGGTGGAAACAGTTTCACGATCCGGTTCTTGACCAGCTCATAATTGAGGCCCTTCTTAACAATAAGGATGTGAAGATTGCCGCTGCCCGGGTTGAACAGGCTGCAGGTATCCTCATGTCCACCAGGTCGAGCCTTTTCCCCCAGCTCAATTACAATGGGACCGGTTCCAACCAACGCCTTTCAGGTACCAACGCGCAACCTGTGCTGTACAATAATCCCTATACCAGCCTCCAGATACTCGGGGGAGCCACCTGGGAGATTGATCTCTGGGGTAAGATAAGGAGACGACCGAGGCGGCACGGGCCAATATGCTGGCAAGCGAAGAGGCAAGGAGGGGCATCATCCTGTCTCTTGTTGCTCAGGTTGCTTCATCCTATATTAACCTCCGGGGCCTTGATGAACAACGCGTAATCGCAAAACGAACCCTTGCCACCTACTCCGAATCGGTAAAACTCTTCGAACTACAGCATAAATATGGTCAGGTCTCTCTTATGGTGGTTGAACAGGCCCGCATTCAATACGAAACCGCTGCGGCGGCAATACCCCAGATCGAGAGCCAGATCGTGACCACAGAGAGTGCCCTTTCCCTTCTTCTTGGCCGCAACCCGGGCCCTATGCCCCGTGGTAAGCAGCTTCATGAGCTTGTCATGCCGGCAATCCCTGCGGGGCTTCCCTCGGAACTGCTCGAACGCCGTCCCGATATCCTCCAGGCAGAACAGAGTCTGATTGCTGCCAATGCCCAGATAGGGGCAGCAAAGGCCCTTTATTTTCCGACCATATCCCTGACCGGCGCCTACGGCGGGGCAAGCACCAATCTTTCCGACCTCTTCCGGGGGCCAAGCAATACCTGGAATTACGGCAGTTCCATCATCGGTCCCATTTTTACCGCAGGCAATATTGAAGGCCAGGTAAGAGGGGCGGAGGCAGGCCAGAGGGCAGCGATTATCACCTATGAACAGACAATCCAGAAGGCCTTTGCCGATGTTGAGAATGTCTTGATTTCGAGTAAGAAACTGGGGGAACAGCTTTCGGCAGAGTTGAATAAGGTTGCCTCATGCAAGGAGTATGCCCGTCTTGCCCGGCTCCAGTATACAGGCGGCTATACCCCGTATCTTACTGTGCTCTATGCGGAGGCGCAGCTCTTCCCTTCTGAATTAAGTGTAGTGCAGACGCGGAGCAGCAAACTGGTAGCCCTCGTGAATATCTATAAGGCCATGGGGGGCGGGTGGGTTTTGGAAGCAGAAAAACAGACCAGGACGGCAGCAGAAAAGAAGAATTGAAGGGATAAAGGATAAGGACAAGAATTATACTTTTGACGCGAGTGGAGGCAAGGGTTCTTTGGGATAAAAATGCCGATTGAACCTCCCCGCCGCAAGCAGCGGGGTATCAGCGGAATGGGGCTCATATCCCCCTCTCCCATACCTCTACCTCGGAGGGGCGAGGGAATATTGTTATCCCCGCAGCAAGCTGTGGGGAATCATTAGAATTGAATCTTAATTCATGACAGCGTCTTGTAAACCTCGCTTGTGTGGCGAACCAGGGCAATGTAAACGCGTTTCTCTTTTTCATTGACCGCGTAAATGATCCGGTATTCCCCTTGGTCAACGCGATATCCATCCATTTCCTGATAGCTGAAATTCTCCAGCTTCTTGCAATCCTGCGGCTTGGGCGACCTTCGCAGCCCAAAAGCCTTCATCATCACCTGCCTGAATATCTTTGTGCTTGATTTGCCTATTGTTTCGAGCTGAGCGAGGGATGTGTCGGAAAACTGAATGTTATAGCTCAATATTCAATCTCCCGGCCACCTCCTCCGTATCGTGAAAGCTATCAGATTTCATAACCTTCTCAAGCTCCATGGAATCATATATGTCTTCCAGTTCCTCAAGCCTCTTATACTCCGCATAACCGAGAATGACCACCGCTGGGGTCTTCCGCTTCTCAATGACAATTCTCTCCCCTGCATATTCAGCAAGGTTAACGATCTCCGACAGTTTTGATTTCGCAGCAGCTAAATTAATGGTTTTCATAGTCTTATACTCCTTTATGACTATAATAGCCTATATGCCCCTCATAGTCAAGCGGTTGTCAAGCGGTTGTCAAGCGGTCTGGCGATCTGCACCATATTAGGCGGGGTGCCGCCAAACGCTGCATCTAACCCCTATCGTATTCACCTTGGGCCGCACAACCCCTCTCCCTTACCCTTGTGAAATCACCATGTTAATTTTACTTGTTTTACGGACCGCATGTTCTTTGCACCACTCTATGCTTAACAGAATCCTATCGAACCGTTTTTGTTTGGCATATACTCCCACTCAACAAGCTGGTGGCTTTTTATAATGGTTGTCCCTAATATCCCTACTGGGGGATCCCATAAGTTTGCACTGTCTATTTTAGATAGACCCGAAATTACCTTGACTATACACCATAATGGTGTTATTGATTATGTATGACGGAGAAGAGAAAACCAACCTATGATCTCCATGGATTCAAGGCTGCGTTTTCAACCGTACAAAAACTCGCTGTTACCGGAACGGCGTTACGAAGCGCTGCCGCTCTCGGATTTGGGCGCGCAGAGATTGTTGAAACAATACAGTCAATGGAGCGTAAGCATTTCTACAAGTCAATGACGTCTTATGCCGATAGTCAGCTTTGGCAGGATGTATATCATGTTCCATCGCCCGTTGGCCTTTTATATGTCAAATTCACTGCCGATGTTCTGACTGAATTTTTGCTTTTATCCTTTAAGGAGAAAAACGATGAATAATCCTGTTTGTCTAAAAACCGGCGCACCGATGCACCGGGATACACGACCTATGACTATCACCTACAAAGGTGAAAGTATTACCTTTGACATGCCCGGGTGGTATTGCGATTCCTCAGATGAGAGTATCCATACGGGACAGGATATGAAGGTTTCTGATCGGTTGCTCAATCTTCTTAAGGCGCGCGTTGAAGGCTTGCTTGAACCTGAGGAAATACGTCGTATCCGAAGAAAGCTTGCCATAAATCAGACGGAAGCCGGGCACATGATCGGCGGCGGCCCCCGTGCTTTTCAAAAATATGAATCCGGAGATTTACTGCCAAGCCGCGCAATCAGCAGTGCTCTTGCGCTTCTTGATCATGACCCCAAGGGGTTGGCGGTTCTTAAAAAAAGGCAGGGTAGAACAAAAGGTCATGGAAACAAGAAGAGGCCACTTGAGAGATAAAAACCTGCAAGCAACATAAACAGAGGCGAACAAAGTAAGTTCCGTCTATGGCAAGAAGGTTCGTTGCCCGGAGCTACGCCTTCGGAGGCTCAATAATGATAATTTGGAGGTCCATTACATTGGTGCCTGTGGCGCCTGTGACAAAGAGGCCGTCGATTTCTTTGAAAAAACTGTAGGAGTCGTTGTTGTTGAGATACTGAAAGGGGTCAATGCCTTTTGCCCTTCCCTTTGCCGGAGTGGACCCGTCAACGATGGCGCCCGCGGCGTCTGTAGGTCCGTCAGTGCCATCAGTTCCTGCGGAAAGAAATGTGATGCCCTCGATCCCCTCAACCTCAATGGCAAAGGCCAGGGCAAGTTCCATATTTCTCCCGCCGATGCCACTTCCCGTAACCTTCACCGTAGTCTCTCCGCCGGAAATCAGGCATATTCTTCTATGGCTATTCTTGTCGATTACCCCCTTAATTTCCTTCACCTTTTCAGCAAGCAGACGGGCAACCCCCCGTGCCTCACCTTGGATTTCAGAGGAAATAAGGGTAGTGTCAAAACCGAGGGAGACTGCCTTCCTGTATGCAGCCTCAGTTGCCTTACTGTTATTCCCCACAATGATATTTTCAACCCTTTCAAAAACAGGGTTTGTCTCATCAGGCGTTTCAGGCATTCTGCCTTCCATACCTTCTCTGAGCACATGGAGCACAGATTGAGGCGCTTTGTCCTCAAGGTCATATTTACTGATTACCCCATAGGCATCGCCATAGGTGCTCTGGTCAGGTGCGGTTGGCCCTGATGCAATAACATCGAGCCGGTCGCCTATGACATCAGAAAGGATCAGGGAGACTGTCTTTCCGGAACGGGCAAGTTCCGCAAGCCGTCCGCCTTTTACAAGGGATATGTGCTTTCGCGCTGTATTCATCTCATGGATGTCTGCCCCTCCATTGAGGAGGAGTCGGGTCATCACCTGTTTTTCTGAAAGGGTTATTTCTCCGTATGGGGCAACGAGCAGGGCGGAACCGCCGCCTGATATAATGCATACAGTCAAGGTTTGCTCATCCACTTCCTTTGCGATCTTGATAACTTCAAGAGTCGCCGTGTATCCCTGTATATCAGGAACAGGATGACCTGCCTCATGGACCCTGATTGAGTCCAACAGCGTTAATCCTTTGGAATGACCATATTTTGTGATTACTACACCATTGGTGATGATATCCCCTGCATAATCTGCCATTGCTTTTGCCATGAGAACTGCCGCTTTACCGAAACCGATAAGGGACATCCTCTTGAATTTACCGCCATGGTACGAAGATATGAGCGCCTCTCCATGGGATTTTACAGATTCATAGGGATCAACGGCATGGAGCGCATCGTTGAATATTTCCGTGACTGTCTCTTTTGTGTTCATGGTGTTCTGTCCTGACTGGAGAAATGGTTACACTTCAGTAGTCTATGGTATTTTCAAGCTATTTCTATTGGGTGTCAAGGGAATTATCTCCTGTTCTGTATCCTCAGTTTATTAACGGTTCTGTCAAAAGCCTCATAATATTTCTCTATTCTTCTGGTCACCGATAGGTTCTGCAGGTCCTTTAGTTTATAGTATATTCTGGCAACCATAGTGTTAAAGATATTTCTAACGGGGGCCGTTCAAGAATATCGACTTTATCGCCCCAGCATAATTGATGCCTTGCCCTATTCTATGTTTGATTTCATGCACTTTTTAGTGTAGATTTAACAAATTCAAGAGGGTTATGTGGCGGGAATAAAAAACAAAACAATCGACGCAGCGTATGGACGAGCGAAAGATCATGGGTCTGAAGCCGCCAACTCAACACTCAACACTCAACACTCAACACTGCCTTTATCCGTTTACATGATCACCCTCAATAACGGCGCGACTATAGAAAAGGCATTACAGAGCGTGGCAGGCTGGGCCGGAGAGCTTGTTATTGTTGATTCTCACAGCACGGACGGTGCGATCGGGATTATAGAGAAATATACGGATCATGTCTATCAATACGATACATTTGATCAGAGAGAGAAATATCAGTATGCCCAGGACCAATGCACCCATCCATGGGTGCTTTTTATTGATGCAGACGAATGGCTTACAACGGAGATAAAAGCAGAGATTGAGGGGATTATTGCCCGTGGGACTCCTTATGACGGGTTTATCGTAGACAGGCGTAATATCTATCTCGGCCGGGAGATTAAATACGGCGGCTGGTATCCTGATGAGGAGATACGGCTTTACAGAAAAGAGAAAGGAGGCTGGCAGGGGGGTATCCATGCAAAGGTCTATGTAGACGGCAAGGTGGGGAGGCTCAAGACTCACTATATGCATACGCCTTACGCGGATACAGCCCATCAGATACGGACGATAGACAGGTATTCAGCGGCCTTTGCCGATGATCTTTATAAGGCGGGAAGGCATTTTCACCTCTTCCCCATGGTTTCAAGGCCTCTTTACAGGGTATTAAGGGATTACATCTTTAAGAGGGGATTTCTTGACGGCATACCGGGGATGATTATTATGGCATCGACGATGTACTATGTCTTTATGAAGTATGCAAAACTATGGGAAATGGAGAAGAAAAATGGCCGTAATGGACATCTTTAAAGGCAAGGAAGTCCTTGTCACCGGTGGGCTGGGCTTTATCGGAAGCAACCTGTCTATCGAGCTTGTCAAGCTTGGCGCCCATGTGACGATCGTGGACAATATGCTGCCCAGACAGGGAGGCAACCTTTTTAATATAAAAGAGATCGAGGATAAGGCAAGGGTCAATTTCTCCGATGTGAGAAATGAACTTTCCATGAACCATCTGGTAAAAGGGAAGGATTTTGTCTTTCATCTTGCAGGACAGGTCAACCATGTGGACAGCATGAGAAACCCTATCCAGGACCTGGAGATCAACTGCCACGGGACCCTTGTGCTCCTTGAGGCGTTGAGGCATTGTAACCCCTCTGCCCGGATTATCTTTGCAGGTACGCGAGGGGAATACGGTTCAAGCGTGAAGCTCCCGGTTGATGAAGATCACCCTACAAACCCGAAAGGCATCTATGCGGTAACCAACCTGACCGCAGAAAAGATGGTCCTTGTCTATGACGATGTATACAAGATAAGGGGCGCATGTCTCAGGATTACGAATACATACGGCCCGAGACACCACATGGCCCATGACGAATACGGTGTCTTCAACTGGTTTATCAGGAAGGCCATTGATAATGAAGAGATACCGGTATTCGGCGACGGCAGGATACTAAGGGATTTTCTCTATGTAGACGACCTTGTGGAGTCGCTGCTCATGGTTGCAGGAACAGATGGTGCATACGGCGATGTCTTCAACGTAGGCACCGGTATCCCGGTGAGCTTTAATGATCTGGCAAAAAGGATTGTTGAGATAGCAGGGTCAGGGAAAGAGATATTTACGGAGTTCACCAAAGAGCGGGAAGAGGTGGAACCGGGCGATTATTATGCGGACATAACACGGATCAGCAGCAGGACGGGCTGGGTGCCGAAGACCTCTCTTGAAGAAGGTATAAGGCGGACAATCGCCTATTACAGGACCTATAAAAAGGAGTACTGGTAAGCGTGGCGGGCCGCGACCCTTCCCCTTTAGCGCGGGACGGTGTTCACGAGAAGGTTCTTGAATATCTGAAGGCCAGACCCCGTGGCGAGTGTCTCGATATCCCTACAGGGCTCGGCGCTCTTGCAAGGGTCCTCCATGATATGGGATTTAAGGTTTCCTGCTGTGATATTGACCCAAGCCAGTTCCTTGCGGAGGGCTTGACAGTCGAAACAGGGGATTTAAACGGACGGATACCCTACGATGACGGGCAGTTTGATTATGTCTGCTTCCTTGAGGCTATTGAGCACACGGAAAATCCCTACAATGCGGTTCGTGAACTCGCAAGGGTATTAAAACCGGGCGGTATTCTGATACTGAGCACCCCGAATTACCTCAACATCGAGCGGCGGCTGAAATTCCTCATTACCGGTTTTTTCACCAGGCCCATGTCGCGGGAGACCTTCCTCGGAAGTTGCCAGGGAAAGACCTATGGTATGCACCTTAGTCCCATTGGATATACCCTCATACGGTTTGCCCTCGAACATGCAGGCTTTACCATACGGGAGATTACCTATGATAAAAAGAAGCATAAACAGGCATTTCTGAAACCCCTTGTCTGGATGATCCGTTTCTACACGCATCTTTGGTCGAAAAGAAAACAGGAGCAATACTGGCTTTCCGAGACCACGAGCAGCGCTATACTGGAAGGGGGAAATACCCTTATCATTTTTGCGGAAAAAACCGGCTTACAGACCACATAAAAGGAGTGTCATCCATGAACGTAAAGATATTTGACCTTGAAAGGGATCATCACGAAATAAAGGGAGAGCTGATCAGGATTTTCGAAGAGGTGCTCTCCCGTGGGGAATATATACTGGGACCGGAGGTAAAGGCCCTCGAAGAGGCCTTTGCGCAGTACATCGGCGTCAAATACGCAATAGGTGTCAATAACGGCACCGATGCTATACGGATAGGGGGTTTCTCTCTTGGACTTACAAAAGGGGATAAGGTGGTGACTACCCCGAATACCTATATAGCCTCTGCCATGGCCTTTTCCACCCATGGCGTTACGCCCTGTTTCTGCGATATTGAGGCGGATACCTATAACATGGACCCGGGATGTCTCGAAGACCTCCTCAAAAATGAGAAGGGCATTAAGGTCTGTGTCCCGGTCCATCTCTACGGCCATGCAGCCCGGATGGACGAGATCGCGGAGATATGCGGCAGATATGGGGTCAAGATACTGGAAGACGCCTGTCAGGCCCACGGCGCTACCTATAAAGGCAGGAAGGTAGGCGGACTCGGTGATGCCGCCACATTCAGTTTCTACCCTACGAAGAACCTCGGATGCTACGGTGACGGCGGCATTATTGTCACCGATTCGGATATTGTTTACGATGAGGCCATGAAACTGAGAAATTACGGTCAGGGAAAGGACAGACATGTCCACCTCATAGATGGCTTCAATTCAAGACTCGATGAAGTACAGGCAGCCTTCCTCAAATATAAACTCCGGTTCCTTGATGGCTGGAACAACAAAAGAAGGGCCCTTGCTGCCGTCTACACAAAGGCCCTTGCTGACACCCCTGTCGTGCTCCCCCAGGAGGCATCCTGGACTCACCATGTCTACCACCTCTTTGTGATAAGGTCCGACAAAAGGGATGAGTTAAGAACGTATCTCGCCGAAAAAGGCATTACAGCCCTTATCCATTATCCTACGCCCATACACCTCCAGAAGGTGTATGAACACCTCGGATACAAGGCGGGTTCGTTTCCAATAGCCGAGAAGGCAGCGCAAGAGATCCTGTCTTTACCCATGTACCCGTCACTCAGGGAGGATGAGGTACTCTATGTATGTGACGCAATACGGGCTTTTTACGGAAAATGAGTACCATGAAAATCCTTCATCTCTTCAGCGACTGGAAGTGGACCGGGCCTGCTGAGCCTGCCCTTTCCCTTTGTGAGGTCTTGACCCGTGCGGGCGTGGATGTCACTATTGCATACCGGAAGACGCCTATTGAGTTTCCTGAAAGAACCGTAGAAAAGGAGGCCCGCAGGCGGGGTCTGAAATGTTATGACGGCTTCAGGCTTAACAGATATTTTTCTGCGAAGGACTGGCTTTTTGACATACAAGCAGTCTCATCATATGTAAAAGAGCAAGGGATTGATATTGTCCATACGAACCTGTCTCATGACCATTTTACCGCCCTCCTCTCCCTTGCCTTTTCAAGGAAGAAGCCTCTTATACTCCGGTCAGACCACAAGAGGGACGGCCTTGATGCGAGCCCATTTATGTCAACGGCATTCCGGCACACCGACGGACTTGTCACGTACAGCCGGAAGATCATGGATGGAGACATAGAGCGATTCCGTTTCCCCGGGGAAAGGACCTGTGTGATTCCTCCGGGGATTACGCCCTATACAGGACCTGTGCACGACATGAAAAAAGAGCTTGGAATACCCCCGGATGAGAGGGTGATCGGGATGATCGGGCGACTGAAACCGGATCGGGGATTTGATGTGGCACTGAAGGCCTTCAAACTCCTTCTGGAAAGGGTGGATAAGGTGAAACTTGTCATCGTTGGGAGGAGCTCCCAGATCGAAAAAAGCATAAAACAGCCCCTTGCGGAACTCGGGATCGAAAAGGATGTGATCCTTGCCGGTTATCGCATAGAAGACTATTTTGACATGATTTCTACCTTTGACCTCTTTGTGATGATGAGGGCGGGAAGCGACGGCAGTGCCCGGGCACTTCGTGAGGTTATGGCAATGGGCAAGGCCGCGGTAGTCTCCGACAGGGGGATGCTGCCGGAGCTCGTAGAAGACGGAAAATCCGGTTTTGTCGCAAAAAATGATGCCCATGATCTTGCTGAAAAGATAGAGGCCATTTTGACGAATAGTGAAAGGAAGAGTGCCTTTGAAAAACATGCCCGGCAGACAGCCGTGGAAAAATGGAGCTATGAGTCCCAGGCAGACAGAATGAGGGAGTTTTATGAAAAACTCCTCAGAATGGGCAGGAGAGGGTAAAAATCTCTGGAATCGAAACTGGATGCCGCGATTTGCAAGTGGGCACGAATGTGTGAAAAAATCTGTTTTAGTCGTCACTCCGGTGAAAACCGGAGTCCAGGATCTTTGTAAATACCCGATATCTCTGGATACCGGCTTTCACCGGAGTGACGAAAAATACCATGCGACGAGCGGCATAGCGGCATGAATGGCAAACCAGGCGAGGCTTTAATGAGGAGTTTTCTGGGACGTATCCTTTTCTATGTCCGCCCCTACAAAGGGCAGACAACCTTGCTTGTCGCGGGCATGATCGCAGGGGTTGCCTATGATACGATGCTGCCCGTGAGCTTTAAATTTCTCATTGATGACGCAATCGTCCCCCGCAACTGGCAACTTCTGACAATAATTCTCCTTATGGTGGCAACAGGCGGAATTGTTGTTTCCCTTATTGCTGTGGGCAGAGATTACCTTTACGCCCGCCTCAGCGCTGCCATATTGAAGGATTTGCGTCTCAGGATATTTGACCATCTTCAGGATTTGCCAATAGAATTCTATGGCCGTACCCGTCCAGGCGATATCACTGCCGGTTTTTCTATTGATCTGTCCTCTATTGAGAATGCCCTCGTTCTTGCTCTCCCTGTAGGAATAATGTCTTGCATGGGTGTGCTATTCAGCATGGTCGTACTCTTTGTTCTTCAGTGGGAAATGGCCCTTGCGGCCATATCGGGCATCTTCATCTGTCTCATTGGTCCCAAGCTTATAGCCCGAAAGGCTGCGCACGCCAACGCCGGATACAAGAATGAGCAGGCCAGGCTTCTTGATATCGTGGGCGAAAGCATTAATGCCCAGAGTGTGATCAAGGTTTTCAGTTTAAAGCGCGTGATCATGAAGAAATTTCAGGACCAGGCTTTCACCCTCTCCCATGCGGCGATGAGGGCCAACTTTATCAGCTTCCTGCTGGAAAGAGCCCCGGGCGTCGGGATTCTTGCCTTTCACATTATTATTATGTGCGTGGGCGCCGTTCTTGCTTTTCGGGGAGATCTTTCCGTCGGGGCTCTCGTTTCATTCAACGCTGTTTTTGTGTGCGTGAGCCGCTCTGTGTATGATGTGACCGTGGTATTGCCCCAGTTAATACAGGCGGCAGCAGGTATGGACAGGATTGAACGGATTCTCGGGGAAGAGATAAAGACCAGGGACGAACCGTCCGGTGCAATCCTGCCTCCCCTTGTCCGGGATATTGCTTTCAGGGACGTATCTTTCGGATATAGCCAGGACCAATTGATCTTGAACAAGGCAAATATATTGATCCCCCGGGGGAGTACCGTCGCTTTTGTGGGCTCAAGCGGTTCCGGCAAGACCACGGCAGTCAACCTGCTGATGAGATTGCATGATCCCTGGGAAGGAGCCGTAACGTTCGACGATGTTGATCTGCGGGACATCACAATGGATTCACTCCGTTCTCAACTTGGCGTTGTTCTCCAGGAGAACTTCCTTTTCAACATGTCCATCAGAGAGAATATCAGGCTTGGCAGACCGGAAGCCGGCGATACGGACATTCAGGCTGCTGCGAGGGCCGCGGAAATCGAAGGCCCTATTCTTGACATGCCCAAAGGCTACGATACTATTGTTGGCGACCGTGGGGGCAAGCTGTCGGGAGGGCAAAGGCAGCGGGTGGCTATCGCCAGGGCACTGGTTCGCAACCCTCATGTTCTTATCCTCGACGAGGCCACGTCGGCCCTTGACCCGGTAACGGAATCGGCGATCAACAACACGCTACGAAGGATAGGCAAGGAGCGTACCGTGGTCTCTGTCACACACCGTCTTTCCTCAATCTCTCATGCGGACCAAATTTACGTCTTTGAAGACGGGCAGATAGTGGAGCAGGGAAGGCACGAAGATTTGGTCAAAAAAAAGGGATATTATGATGCTCTTTGGCGGAAGCAGAGCGGATTTGTCCTCTCCGGTGATGGGGAAATGGCGGGGGTCACCGTAGAAAGGCTCAAACTGATACCGATTCTCTCGGATCTGGATGATGGACTTCTCCGTGAGATATCCGGATTGTTTGTAACGGAACATTATCCCAACGCACGGGTGATAGTCCAGCAGGGTGATCCCGGCGACAGGTTTTATATAATAGTTCGAGGCAGGGTTGTGGTCTCGAAGAGGGGAGGCGACGGGGGCGAGCAGATGCTCAATGTTCTCGAGGATGGGGACTATTTCGGCGAAATCGCCTTGCTGAGTAACGTTCCTCGATCTGCCACCGCCACCACTACAGTGCCCACTGTTTTCCTCACCCTTCAGCGGGACCTTTTTCACTCGTTGATGAAGAGATTCCCCTTTCTCCGTCAAATTCTCGAGGAAAGAATGGCGAACTATTGACCATACCTTAAAAACCGGTCATGGAGTAGCGATAACCATGGAGAGGAGGGAATATGAAGATGAGGATTGAATATGTTCGGTGCTGTCAGGTATCGTGCGCAGTATTATGGCTTGCGGCAATACTTTTCCTGTTGCTCCCGGGCTGCCAATCTATAGGACCCTATTCTGCTGGAATGAAGGTGGTTGATGGGGAGTGTGCAGCCCCTGTAGAGCTTTCACTACTCCATCCCGGTTCAATACAGACAGGGAGCGCCGCCGAGTGGCTCTCCCCGAAAACAGTCATTGTACATACGCCGGGCGACGAGGTTTTCCTTGGCCTTACACATCCCGCAGCAGCGCTTTTCGAGCGGCCCTTTTCGCTGGATCGGGCACGTCAGGAGCACAGCCGATTCATATGCCTTCTCAACAAACACGGTGCAAGGGTTTACAGACTTATTGATATTTTGTTGGCCGGAACAATTAACGACAGGGGCGATCCTTTGGCAGGTGAGGCCTTATCCCGGTTGCGCGAACTTGCCTTTCAAGCGCTCCAATATGATACGAGCGCCCTTACCGGTGGTGAGGCAGCAACACAGAACAAATACAAGGAAGAAGTCATTGCCTCTCTCCATCCTGTTGAACTCATCAAGATCATCCTTCAGCAACCCCTTGTCAGACTTGAAACCACAGAGGGGCATAACACCGGTTTTAAGGCGACGTATTGGATGGACCCGGTTATGAACCTCTATTTTATGAGGGATCAGGTGATGACTACTGCAAAGGGGCTCGTTGTAGGCCATTTTAACGCTGTCCAGCGGGAAATGGAAACAAAGATTGTTCGATTTGCCTATACAAAGCTTGGAATTACACCGATTTTCGAAGTTTACGGTAATGCGAGGCTTGAAGGGGGAGATTTCATTCCTGCAGGTGAGGCGGCCTTTATCGGTCAAGGACTCAGAACCAATGGGGAAGCAATCAAACAGCTACTTGATGCACAGGTCTTCGGAACAAAGTGGGTTGTTGTAGTCAAGGACCCCTGGAAGAATCAGGATCAGATGCACCTTGACACGTACTTCAATATTATCGACAAAAATCTGGCTGTTCTGGTTGAAGAAAGGATGGATGTTCGCGATGAAAGGGGGCGGCTCATAAAGAGCGCTGATCCAGGCAGAAGGGCCGGCGTTGATGTCTACGAGTTAGGACCCGAGGGATACAGAAAACAGATCAGCAATGCCGATTTCCAGGTGTTCCTTGAAAAAAATAGAGGGTTTCGCCTGATTCCGGTTTCTAACGCCGACCAGCTCAAATACGGGATAAATTTCCTTTCTATGGGGAAAAGGAAGATATTGGCCATTGATGGGGTGAGCCTGGAGTATAAGGCGCGATTGGCTCAAGAAGGGGTAGAAGTTACCTGGATGGACTTTTCCAACCTGACAGGCGGTTACGGTGCTGCACACTGTACCACGCAGGTGATCCGACGGGAGTAAGCGATTGCTTCGATGAGGCGGCGGCGGTATGTTGGTATGCCGAAGTTATTCCAATTCTAAATCAAAGATGATGTTGACACAACAATGAAGTGGCGGTTATGAAAAGGCCGGTAACCAATGCGATCCTCACCAGCCGCCGAAAACACTCCTCCAGCAGGTCAAAAGCATAAACACCTCCAGAACAGCAATGGCAGAGAGCAATAAGGTTTACAAACAGGCAGACCTCCAGAAACTCCTTGACGCACTGAAGGGACGCTGCTTGTGCTAATCCCTTGTTGAGATCATAATAAAAAATGTGGTAGTATACTTTTCGACCCATTACAAGCAGCCTATACCAAATAAACATGAGGAACTCAGGATGAACATACCCCCTATTAATCTGAAAGCCCAGTACAAAAAGGTAAAAAAGGAGATGCTGAAGAGTATTCACGAGATTCTCGATGAACAGAAGCTGATCCTCGGCAAATACTGCACGGAACTGGAAACCGCCATTGCAGGCTTTTCAGGTGTGCCCTGTGCGGTCTCATGCGCAAACGGGACTGACGCACTCATTCTTTGCCTCATGGCCCTTGGCATTAAAAGCGGGGATGAAGTGATCACCACGCCCTTTACATTTTTTTCAACGGCAAGCTCCATTGCCCTTGTAGGGGCAACGCCGGTATTCGTCGATATTGAGCCGGAGAATATGCATATAAATCCTGCACTCATCGAGGGGGTGATTACCCCGAAGACAAAGGCCATCATCATCGTTCATCTTTTTGGAAAGCTCTGCGAAATGGAACAGATTTGTGCAATCGGGAAAAAACACGGTATTCCCATTGTAGAAGACATGGCTCAGTCTCTCGGTGCCAGCCAAAATGGCAAAATGTCGGGGAGTTTCGGCGATATTGCCGCAATCAGCTTTTACCCCACAAAAAACCTCGGAGGGATCGGAGAAGGGGGGATGGTGCTCTCAAATGATACTGCCCTCGGGGAAAAGGTCAAGAAACTAAGGGTCCACGGCATGGGCAGTATCCCCTACCACCATGAGATGCTTGGTCTGAACAGCCGTCTCGATGAAATAAAGGCCTGCGCCCTTGTTGCAAAATTTCCTTACCTCGAGTTATGGAACCGTAAGAGAATAGAAAACGCACAATACTACAATAGAAAGCTCAAGGGCCTGCCTCTGAAGCTCCCTGTACTGAAGGGCGATTTATCTCATATCATTCACCAGTATGTGTTCCGTCTTGAAAGGAGGGACGAGCTGCTCAACTTTTTGAAGGAAAAAGGGATTGCAACAGGCATCTACTATCCGGTACCTCTCCACCTTCAGGATTGCTTCCTTCACCTGGGCTATAAAAAAGGCGACCTTCCCGTTGCCGAAGAGGCTGCCAGAACAAGCCTTGCCATACCTGCATACCCTGAGCTGACGAAAGCGGAGAAGGACTATATTGTGGCAGCAATTAAGGAGTTTTTCGCGAGATAGAAACCTGGGGCATATACTTTTTGAGGCGGCATAATTTTATTTTTTTTGTGGCCTATCCGGTTCTTACGTACTTGCGTAAAGGATGCTTCCTGTAGTCCCTCGGTCTGAATACCTTTCAAAACTATGAAGATTATAATTGGTATTTGCCGATGCGATGCACAGCATTCAGAGACTGTTTTAATTGTATATTATACGCCAACGGCGTATAATATAGTATGGTCATTGTTGAGACTCCGATATTCACAAAA
>PNOM01000041.1 GCA_013824835.1 Syntrophus sp. (in: bacteria)
ATGATGGATCAAGGCGATCAATGGGATCCTGAGGGCGCCGGTTATAACGAAGGAGACGGTTTATATGCAAAAATGTAACCGGACACGCCGAAATACAGGCATGACAGTTGACACACTTGTCCCTGTCAACCCCGACAATAGCCCTTAGCTCTGCACAACTGTATCTCCCGCCTTGGTCAATCATGTTACTCTATTATCACCGTCAAGGGGTGGAACTATAGAAAAAAACAGACAATCGTCTTCTCCTTTCCCTGTTGTCTGTTATTCGCAGCCCCCAATCCTCTTAACAGCAGGAGCCGGAATTTTTTCCATCTGAAGAGCACCCACAGTTGGGTTCGCTATTGGTCAGCGCGCCCCGGATTAACGCATATGCACACCCTACCCCGGCGTTAACGGTGAGCGCATTGACTGAACAATTCTTGGCGCAGGCGCCGCATTCCATACATGCATCCCGTTCGCCAATCCGGACTTTTTTTCCGGATAACTCCAGCACTTCATGGGGGCAAACCTCGATGCACACCCCACAACCAATGCATTTATCTTCGTCTAAATGAAGGGTAACCACGTTTTTCAGATAATGGTGTTTCATGTTAAATACCTCCTATCAGCGATAAATAAAAAGTCCGGCCAGCCATAATACTATTCCTCCTGATGCAGAAGTGACTATGGCCGGCATAGCAAACCTCATTTCACTTTTAACACCGGAGAGGGATGTATACGTGGAAGCCCCGGTAAAGTTCAAAGCCAGAAAAGACGATATTGCCGGCAACAGGAGAAGGAGGGGCACACTGCTGAATATCCCATTATATTGAAACAGATCACCTTTCAGATAAAGGACCACTAAAGCCCAGAGAAGGCCCATTAGCCATCCCTTCAGGGAGAAGGCATGCCCCGGTATCCATGGCAACAATGCCGGACTTATGACTGCACCGGTCAGAATGGCGCCGATAAAGGGGTATATACCGGAGAATGAAACTGAGATCAGCCCAGCTACGTGAGCAATAAGAACTGCTGCAGCAATCATCGCCAGTGGCTTCAAGGTACCGACCACCTCGATAGGCGTCAGGAAAAGCCGATCAAAGAAATTGAATTCAACGACCCTCATTTCTCTGGTGGCCTTCATGCCGGCCTTAAGAAATTCTTTGATGTCACAGGCCCTTACAGGTCCGTAAACCACCTTAAAACCTGATTGCTTTCGCACTTCATGGGCAGCCACCCCTGGCGCCCCCAGTTGAGGAACGATAATAGTCCGGTGAGAAACGATCCGGGAAAGCTGAACAACGTTGATACGTTTTATAATTTCTTCAGTACCGAACGTTCCTTTGCCTGCCGCGCACCATACATTAATTCCGTTGGTATCGATGACCATGACCCAGACATCAAGGCCTGACAGTTCTTTTCTGAGACTGTCAAAGCTCATTTTATAATTGGCAGTAACCAGAACGGGAGATGAGCCATCGGGGTTTCCAACACCGTAAATACCCGGTGAGATCCTGTAGTCCATGCGATTTATACCCCACCGCGCCTTCCAGCCGCCTAAAATATCACGGAATACCAGCTTTGTATCAATCAAAGGGATTTTACCTGCCCCTGTGTCGATAAAGCCTCTGGTCCAATAAGGTCCGGGGCAGAAAGATGATGAAATCTGTCCTGAATTATCCTGCTCAGATATCGGAGACGGTACGGAAGAGACGAGCTCCGTATTTCCGGTCTTTTGCTGGTCGCAACATGGCAATATCTTGAAAGCAGTTGATTGTTGCCCGCCACAGCATGGGCCTGACTTGTTTTCAGCAGACATGGTGATCTACCTCCTTGCCGTTTTCAAAAAGGCCGACCTGACAGCAGTCAATGGCGCATCCTGCTTTTCTTGCCTCGGCAACAGCAGAAACAAGCAGGTTGAAACACTCCAGGACCTGATTGTGTTTTTCCTTGGGGATAAATTCAAAAACTTTTGTATATTTTGAGTTGCATATGTCTTCAATAGATTGGTAGACCTTTTGTCCCTGCTCGGTCAGGGTTATCGACACATAACGCCGGTCTTTCGGGTTCAGGACCCTGCTTGCCAGACCGACATTAACCATTCCATTAATATGTCTGCTTAACGTGCTGGTATCAAGGCCAAGAATGGTAGCAAGGTCGATTACAGAAGTTTCACCGGTATTGCCGATCTCCACGATAATGTGGCATTGAGCCAGGGTAACCCCGCAACATTCGGTATCGCTCTTAAGCTGCCATCCGATTTCTCTTTCCAGTTTTCGTAATTTTTCCCGAAAATTCCTGATCATTTCCAGTTCCATGCTCGTTTCCCCCAAGTGTAATGTTGTATGTTACATTAATTGTAAAATACATCTAATGTATAGTACTGTCAAGTACTTTATTTCAAATTTAATGTTTTATACGTCCATCCCTATTGAGAAAGTATATTGCCACATGAGAACACCCCGGGTTATCGCCGTTATTTTTTCAATTTCCTCCCCTTCCATATCATATAAATTGCAGGATAAATGATCAGCTCCAGGATAGTTGATGTGATGACCCCGCCCACCATAGGGGCAGCAATCCTTTTCATTACGTCTGCGCCTGCACCGTGGCTGAACATGATGGGGACCAGCCCGGCGAGGATCACGCACACTGTCATGATTTTGGGGCGTATCCTCTTTACTGCACCGTGCATAATTGCATCTTTCAGGTCTTTAAGACCGGCCATCTTCCCTTCTTTTTTCCACTGTTCATAGGCAAGATCGAGGTAGAGGAGCATGACTACTCCTGTCTCCGCATCAAGACCCGCGAGGGCAATGATGCCGACCCATACGGCGATGCTCATATTATAGTTGAGGAGATAGAGGAGCCAGAAGGAACCGACGAGGGAGAAGGGGACTGCAAGGAGTACAATCGCCGTCTTTGTCACTGACCGGGTATTTATGTAGATGAGGACAAAGATGATAAGAATTGTCAGGGGGATCACAATTTTGAGGCGTTCATGAGTCTTTATAAGATATTCGTACTCCCCGCTCCACTCAAGACGATATCCCTCGGGTATCTTCAGGGAGGCCACCTTCTTTTTGGCCTCTTCCACGTATCCGCCTACGTCCCTGCCGGTAAAATCGATAAAAACATAGGACGCGAGAAGCCCCTGCTCGCTCTTGATCGCGGTGGGTCCTTTAACAACCTTAATATCTGCGAGCTGTTCAAGAGGGATCTGGAGGAGTTTTGCGTTTTGAGTGTTGGGCGCGGAACTGCTGCCGCCCATGCCACCGGTGGATTGGGACGCCTGCATGGAGGGGACAGGCACAAGTATCCTCTTCAGTCGCTCAATGTCACCCCTCAGTTCCCGGGCATATCTGACATTGACAGAGTAGCGTTCCCTCCCCTCAATAGTCGTGGTGAGGTTCATGCCTCCCACGGCAGATTCTATGACCTCCTGGACGTCCTCCACGTTGAGGCCGTACCGGGCTGCTTCTTTACGCTTGACATCAAAATCAAGAAAATAGCCGGTAGTAACCCTCTCGGCATAGACGCTCCTTGTACCGGGTATATCCTTCACATGATGTTCGATAGCGAGGCCGATCCTCTCGACCTCCTCGATCTTGGGCCCCAGCACCTTTATTCCTACGGGGGTTCGAATGCCGGTAGCCAGCATATCAGTCCGCGCCTTTATGGGCATGGTAAAGGAATTGGCTACACCCGGTATGGAGAGGGCGTCATTCATCTCGTCTTTCAGCTTCTCAACGGTCATACCCGGTCTCCATTGCGATTCAGGCTTGAGGTTGATAATTGTCTCGAACATCTCAAGGGGTGCCGGGTCGGTGGCAGTCTCCGCCCTGCCTGCTTTGCCGAAGACCTGACTGACTTCAGGGATTTTCATCAGTATCTTGTCCTGCATTTGGAGAAGGTCTGTTGCCACTGTTATGGATGCAGCAGGGGCAGTGACCGGCATAAAGAAAAGGGTGCCTTCATAGAGGGGAGGCATGAATTCCGTGCCGAGCTTCATAAAGGGGTATATGGTAAGGACAAGGACAATCACGGCTGCAACGATGACTGTCTTCTTAAATTTTAGCGCAAAACTCGCGATAGGCTCATAAAGCCAATGGAGAAACCTGCTTACAGGATTTTTTTCCTCAGGTCGTATTTTGCCCCTGATGAAAAGGGTCATAAGCACGGGGGTAAGGGTTATGGCAAGAAATGAGGAGAAGAGCATGGCAAAGGTCTTCGTGTAGGCCAATGGCGTAAAAAGCCGTCCTGCCTGGGCCTGAAGGGTAAATACCGGCAGAAAGCCGACCATGATGACAAGAAGGGAAAAGAAAAGGGATGGCCCCACCTCCTTCGCCGCCTCGATGATCACGGTAACTCTGTTTTGAGTTTTGAGTTTTGAGTTTTGAGTGTCTGATTCAGATGCTGATTCCTGACTCTCCCACTCTTCAAGTTTCTTATGGGCGTTTTCCACCATGATAATTGCGGCATCAACCATGGCTCCGATGGCAATAGCAATGCCGCTCAAGCTCATGATGTTTGACGTGACTTTCAGGTAGTACATGCAGATAAAAGACATGATGATGGCGATGGGTAATGTGAGGATTACTACAAGAGCGCTGGGGAGGTGAAAAAGGAAGACTATGCAGACAATGCTTACCGCTATGGAGAGCTTGATGATCTCCTCTTTAATGGTGCCAATGGCGTGGTGGATAAGGTCTGTCCTGTCGTAGGTGGTAATCACTTTTACACCCTTTGGCAGAGAGGGTGCTATATCCTGAGCAATCTTTGTCTTGACCCGGTCGATCACGTTGAGAACGTTCTCACCGAATCGGACGACCACAATACCCCCTGCTACTTCCCCTTTTCCGTCGAGTTCAGCCACACCGCGCCGTATCTCAGGTCCGAGCTTGATGCGGGCAATATCCTTGAGGTAGATAGGGGTACCTGAACCGTTTGTGCCGACTACGATGTCTTCAATATCTGCAAGGGTTTTGATATAGCCCCGCCCTCTTACCATGTATTCAATGCCGGAAAACTCGATGACTCGTCCTTCCACGTCAAGGTTGCTCCGTCTCACCGATTCCATCACCTTTGTGATGGGGATGTTGTAGGCGAGAAGGCGGTTTGGATCAAGACTGATCTGGTACTGTTTTACGAATCCGCCGATGCTTGCCACCTGGGAGACGCCGGGAACGCTCTCAATGGCGAGTTTGAGGTTCCAGTCCTGGAGGGAGCGAAGCTGGGCCAGGTCGTACTTTCCTGTCTCATCCACGAGGGCGTAGGAGAAGCCCCATCCGACGCTCGTTGCATCCGGCCCGAGGACAGGGTTAATGCCCTGGGGGAGTTTATTCCTCACCGCCTGGAGATATTCGAGCACCCTGCTTCGCGCCCAGTAGATATCTGTCCCTTCCTTGAAGATTACATAAATGAAGGAGCTTCCGAAGAATGAGAACCCCCGTACTGCCTGCACCTGTGGAGCGGCAAGGAGTGTGGAGGTAATAGGGTAGGTGATCTGATCTTCAATAAGATCGGGGCTTCTTCCCGTCCACTCCGTATAGATAATTACCTGGGTATCGCTCAAATCCGGGAGAGCATCGAGGGGTGTATGGAGTAAAGCCCAGTATCCCCATGCGATAGCAAAGAAGATCGCGAGGAAGACGATGAACTTGTTCCGTGCGCTGTATTCAATAATTTTCGCTATCATATTCGCCGCCTTCTCAATGTCTGTGCGGCGGGGCCGGTGCCTGTTGCTTTCCGGCAGATGGCACAGTCCCCGGTTTTGCAGCAGGGGTCGCGCTGCGCGCTTCAACACCCTTCAGTTTTGCCTCCGAATCAATGAGGAAGTTGGCTGATGATGCAATCTTCTCCCCTGCTTTAAGCCCTGAGAGGATCTCTACAGCCTTCTCTGCCCTGAGCCCGGTAGTAACAACCCTTGGTTCAAAATAGCCATTCCCCTTATCTACATAGACAATCTGCCGCAATCCTGTATCGATCACTGCCTCATCAGGAACAGCAAGTCTGCTGCCCAGGTTAATCTTTAATTCAACATCAGTAAACATCTGCGGCTTCAGTTGCCCGCCAGGATTGGGGATACTGAATCGTATCTTCGCTGTTCTTGTGTCCGCCGAGAGGGAAGGTGCCACAAAATCGATCCGGGCGCTGAACTCCCTGCCGGGGAAATAGCTGAGCTTGATCCGTGCCGTCTCACCCACCTTTATAAGAGAGAGATCGTTCTCATAGACATCAGACGTCACCCATACAGTCGAAAGGTCGGAAAGATCGAGGAGTTTCTCTCCAGCCATAACTTTCATGCCCTGAACCGCATATTTCTGGAGCACATAACCGCTCGCAGGACTGTACACAGTGAGGGTCCGCAAAGGTTTCTCGCTCTCCTCAATCCTTCTGATCTGCTCATCGGAGATATCCCACAGCTTGAGCCGTTGTCTGGCTGCGCCAACCATGGTTTCGGCGTCTTTCGAGAGCATGGAGGCCAGATTCCGCGACTCATCTCCCTGCCCTGCCACGCCTGTTGCTCCGTTATCCTGACTCCTCTTTCCTGTTCGTTTTGTCCATCTCACAAGATTTATGAATTCCTGCTGGGTTGCCCAGAGTTCAGGGCTGTAAATATTGGCCAGGGGTTCGCCTTTCTTCACATACTGGCCGGTAAAGCTGATATAGAGTTTTTCAATCCACCCTTCGACCTTTGTGTTGACTGTGAAAAGCATCCGCTCATCATATTCTATTTTTCCCACGGTCCTGATTGCCTTTTGCAGGGGTTGAAGAGAGGCGGCAGTTGTCCTTACACCGATAAGCTGTTGTTTCTCGAGGGGTATTTCAATAGTCGGCGCCTCTTCCTTCTGTGCAGACTCTGTTGCGCCGGGCTTTTCAGGGGACGTTACCGGTGTTCCACCCGGTTCCTCTTGCGGAGAGGATGTTTGCGATGTCGTGACCTGGGGGCTTTCCCCATTGGGAAGCCGGTTACGGAGACCTCCCCTTACAAGGTAAATGACCAAAGCCGCCAGAATAATCACCCCACCGATTATTATCAAGTTCTTTTTCTTCATTTTTGTCCTCCCGTCACTGACTCATTTGTACCGGTGATTGCCTTCAACCTTGCGATTGCCTTTTCCCGTTCCACATATTGCCCCCAGTAAAGGAGTTCCGTGTCGAGAAGGGCTTTGAGTCTTGAGATCGTCGTTATCGCCTCAGTCTTGCCTGCAGCATAGCCGGATAAGGCGAGCTGAAAATCCTGATAGGTCTTGGGGATCACCCCTTCCTTGTACAGGGTCATCAGTTTTTCCGCGGTCCGTGTCATGGAGTAGCTTTCTCTGATGCCCGAGGAGAGCATGTATTCCATGTTTGAAAGCTCCCTCTTGGCCCCGAGCAGATTTGCCTTTGCTTCGAGCACCGCCTGTTCCTGCTTCGATTTGTAGAAGATCGGTAAATTGATGGTAGCGGTGAGGCTCCACATATCCATGAGACCCTGGGTCTTGGGATAATAACTTGCTCCTATTGTAAAGTCAGGATAGTACTCCTTTTGCGCCATCTTTACCTTTGCTTCAGCCGCTTCAATCATCTTTTCCTTGGACCGGATCTCCGGTGAATTGGCCTTTGCCATCTCAACCAACTCTTCGAGGCTAAAAACATATGTGGTAGACGCTGGCTCAACAGGCCTGCCGAGGGGCGAATTTACACTTCGCCCGATGGTGGTATTGAGCATCCCCTGGATGGCTTGAATCTTCTGCCACTGCATCTCCTCCTTTTCAAGGAGCATATATTTTTCCGTCTGGGCCATAATGACCTCCTGCTGACTGCCCATACCCGACGAATAGCGTGCTGTAGCAGCATCCTCGATCCTTGAATAAAATTCCGTCAATTTCTTAAGGATGTCGATGCTCCTGTAGGCAAGGAAAAGTTCATAATAAAGCTGTCTCACGGTAACTACGATTCGTAATCGTGTTGCATTGTGCATGGCCTGAAGGCCCTCCATGTCCTTTGTAGCCATCTCTCCCTTTAAGGAACGCTTTCCGGGAAAGTAGAACATCTGGGAGAGGGTAAACATGCCCATGGAAAACTGTTCTTCACCGATAGTAATCCTTCTGAATCCATCATTCTGATAGCCGAACATAAGCATCGGATCAGGGAGGGCCTTTGCCTGGGGTATTCTGTAGCCGGAGGCGGAGACCTTCGATTCCGACACAAGGAGTTCCGGGCTGTTTTTTAGCGCCTCCGTGATAAGCTCGTCCAGGTTTAAATCCGGAGGAGCACTGGCGTGGACTGTAGAATAAAGTGAAAAGTGAAAAGTGAAAAGTGAAAAGAAGAGTACAAATACCAGCACACGGCTGAGACTTATGGCGCGGAGCAGGGCTGACCAAGTGTCCCCACCCATCGAAAACGATGAACGTTGAAGGTTGAACATAGAACCGCCCCTATTTCGCATCGATTGTAAACTTTGCCGTTACGGTTTTACCGCCCCGGGTTATCTTCACTTCATTGCTCCACGGACCTGCCATCGAGTAGTTTACCTTGGCCTTATAAACCATTCCAGCAGGCTGGGTGTCTGTCTTGTAGTTTGCCGCAGGCATTCCCGGCATAGGGGCCATCGAATAATTGAATACTACCTTTGCATCAGTGACCACCTTGCCCGAGACGTCCGTAACGGTGATTTCCACGTTGTTATTCCCGGCTACTGGGGGGTTTCTATCCATTTTAATAAGGACCCCGTACTCCCCTGCCTTTTTGCTCACCTCATAATCCTTTGCATGGACAACTCCTGCCAATAAAAGCAGGGCCATTACAAGTATCGTCAGTCTTTTCATTTTTGGTGCCTCCTTTTTACCTAATCTGTCCAACTTCATTAAGTATATAGCCTGTCCCCTTGTAGTCAAGCATATTCTCCTGCCCACCAGGGTTGTGTCTACTGCCGATCAGGACAAATCATACGAGAGTACTCTTTATTCGCCTGTCAAGAAGACAACGGCAATAGAAATCAATACGTTGCCCGGATATCCTCAAACAGGGGAAAACGTCCTGCCTCGCGTATCCGGCTTGGCGCATTAACAACGAAAGGTGTGTTGAACCAGATAGATCTTATGGGGAGGACTTTTTGGCCATACATGGCATATGCCTTCAAGTCCTGAAGGAGAGTGTACATAAAGGGGTGCGCCTGAAAAAGCAGCGCCTGTTTCAAGGGATTCGTACATTTGTGCAGACCTGTAGGCTACGATCGCCGTCCCTGGCTCCATCACGCAGTTACTGCTGCTATGAGAAATACTCTCAGCAACAGAACAATCAGATCCATTGGGATAAGCGCTATGATTGCTGTGACCCGATTCCCCAGAAGAATGGGGATGGCTTGGGGCCACGGAGCTGCCGTCAAGGCGACACACGCCTTTACTGCACAGCGCCAGCAATGGTTGCGCATAAAAGGTGAAAAGCGCCAGAAAAACAATCGTAATAACAGTCATTTGTCTATTCTTTTTCATCTAATAGTTTCTTTATAGACATAGTATAGTATTGAAAGCATCCGCTGTCAACCCAATAATTAATAAATCTCATCATAGCAGGCTCTCCGGTACAAAAACTGAAAGGACAGGGTTAAGGACCCTGCGCCAGAAGCCGGCAAGAGGCTCTCTCGTGTAACGAACCTCTCTTCCGTTTTCTTCGGAAGTCCAGATAAAATCTTGAGGGTTGTCCGGGGCCTGTACCACATGGAAACTGTGGCTTGGCAGCGTTACGTTGTTAAATATCTCAATTACTTCCCCTGCAAGCTCTTCGCTCTCGATAATTAGTCCAAGTTCTGTGTTGAGTGACGTCGAGCGAGGATCAAAATTCATCGAACCGATATACACAGTCCGCCGGTCAACCACAAATGCCTTGGCGTGGAGGGCTGCCCTGGAGGAACTTATTCGACGTTTTTCACGATGTTCCGCAATCAACAAAGATGGTTTTAGCTCGAAGAGATCAACGCCGAGACGAAGCAATTCCGGCCGACGACGGGCATAACCGGTGTGTACTGACGGTACATCCGTAGAAGCAAGAGAGTTCGTGAGGAGACGTATATGCACACCGCGATTCAGCAATGATTTGAAGAATTCGATGCATTCACGATTGGGAACAAAATATGGGGATATTATGGTCAGTTCCCGTTGAGTTGCCCTGAGTACCGGTTCGATCTCCGGACCATAATGGACGTGTACCCCATGGCCGGACTCTTTGACGGGCAAAATCTTGCTCGGCTGATCGTATACCGCCTTTGAAGGCGCCAGGATAAAGGTAACGCCCTTATCACCGGATCGGTCAAGAAGGTGCGACTCCTGAACTGCTCGGGCATATTCAGAACTGGCCGCTGAATGGAGACGCTCTTTCATCATCACCTTCTTCTGCTGCACATCCTCTTCGGACGGTGTTGATTGCTCGAACACCTGCACTGGAATGGCCCAGTCGCTGTTCCAGAATGCGTCAAAACTTTCCGAGATTTCTTTGACCACAGGACCGATCACGAGCAGACCAAGGTCTACAAGATTCACGTCAGCTGAAGCTGAGAAATATTCGTTGCCGAGATTGCGGCCACCCACAATAGCAACAGCATTGTCGATGATGAATGCCTTGTTGTGCATGCGTCGGTTGAGTCGCTTAAAGTCACCGGCAAATTCAAACAGACGGAAGTGCCCCAGGAGTCCTCCATAAAGGAACGGGTTGAAAAGCCTCACCTCAATGTTGGGGTGCCGGGCAAAAGCCTCAAGTTTAAAGTCGCGGCCCATGTCATCCAGAAGGATGCGTACCCGAACATTACGCTCGGCAGCAGCGATCACGCGATCCATAAGGAGTACGGTGGATTCGTCGTTACGTATGATATAGGACTGGAGATCAAGTGTCTTTTCCGCCTTATCGGCAAGGAGAACCCGGGCAGCGAGGGCATCCGTACCGGTCTCTATGAGATGAAATCCTGATTTTCCATCGTGCCCTGCAGTCTGTTCCTCGAACTGTCTGCCGAGCATTGTCTCCTGAGGCGACGGGAATGCAACAGACAGTGTTCGGGGGTAGTCAGATGGAAAAGTAGCGCAACTTGAGGCCGCAAGTACTAAAAGGGCAAGCGCGACCCAGTGTAGAGTTCCAAGTCTCAATTTCATTTCAGTCTGTAGTTCTCTCTCAATATTCATGGTCGCTGTCAAGATGTTCTTCCAGCCTTCTCAATCTTTCCCCGAATCGAAAGATAAGGGAATATCACCACCCTCTCTGGGATCCGGGCGTGGATCAACAGACAATGGCTTATGGGTTAATCAATTCCACCAGCGACGGCACCTGAGCGCTTCCGGAAACAATAACGGCTTCTGCAAAGTGCTCGTCCACCACCGCGGTTATTCTCACCTTTCCCGTCAGCTCTCTCTTGAACGTCCGCGGCGATACGTTGGAAGGATCAGGTATGACCGCCACTCGGTACACATCAAGCTCCTGCCCCACATTCGCACCATCCTTTGAGCCTATGCAAAGATAGACTTTTGTAGCCGTCGTCTCTATGACATGGCCCTTCATCGAGTAAGCATGATAGCTTTTCTGAGTAGTGGCGCAGGAAGAAATTAACAGAGTCATTAACAGCAACGGGGCCAATAAAAGAATTCTTTTCCCATTCCCCGCTCCTAATATCTTCATTTTCTTCTCCTTTCGTGACGTCTTTTCATAATTAATCCCTGTCTTCCCCGGATTCAAAGGATGCGGTTGAAGTATTCCATCCGCCTAGTCCCGGGGAAGGTAATCCATGAGTCCTACGGATTCGTAAGCTCCACAATCGAGTTTACGTCGGCCTTTCCGGAAACAATCGTTGCTTTCGCAAAATGCTCATCGAGCACCTCTGTTATGCGCACTTTCCCGGTATATTCTTTCTTGAAGGTGGGCCGGAACTCTTTGGGCTCCGGAGATATTACGGTCACCCTGTGGACATTAAGTTCCTGTCCGACGGTAGCCCCGTCCTTTGTGCCCACACATACGTAAATCTCGGCACCTGATGCCTCTATTATACTCCCCTTCATCGAATAGGCATGGTAGGCTTTTTGAGCAGTGGCGCAGGAAGAAACCAATAGAGCTGTCAAAAGCAGAGATGCGAATAATACGATTCCCTTGTAGTTTGTCTGTCCTGAAGTCTTCATTTAATCCTCCTTTTATACTATGCTTAGTATACCATAAACCCTGGTATCACCTGCGTCAATGTTTGCTGCGCAGCCCGTCATACCATATCGTGAGCAATGCCGATCGATCTTTTCTTGCCTTCTATTTCGAAGAGCACCTTTATTTGATATTTGCCGGTTTGACTCATTTTGAAGTAGCCATCATAGGTTCTCATCATATCCTTATAGCTGCCCTTCTTCATTTGCTCGTTGTCATCCGGATCGGTTACCGTTATTGTAATAGATTTATTAGCATACTCCTTTCCTGTCTTCTCATCTCTCACAAGAACCATGATGTTGTGGGTAGTGCCCTTCTCTATCTCCTCGTTCATCTTCATTTGCGTGAGCATGGTTTTGTGGTTTTCGTTCTTCATAACCATAAAGGTTACGTGCACCCCGTCTGCAAAAACGTCGATGCTCGGCATTTTCATTGTCTGCCCTTTGTCTGCTGCCCCGTGTTGGTCCGAAGCAGCGAAAACGGAGGGCGCGATCAAAACAAGAAACAATGCTGCTACGAGAAACACTTTTTTAGTCATAATTACCTCCTTTGTTGGTATGATATTTTATAGCTCATTTGAGCACCCCATCCGATACCCTGAGCACCCTCTGTGCGTCCTCGGCATACTCCGGGTTGTGAGTCACCATAATGATCGTGGTTCCATAGTCATTGAGTGCCCCAAGAAGCCCCATAATATCCTTGCCTGTCTTCGAGTCAAGGTTGCCTGTAGGTTCATCGGCAAGAATTATGGGCGGCTCGTTTACGATGGCTCGGGCAATGGCGACCCGTTCCTGCTCGCCCCCTGAAATTTGACTCGGGAGGCGTTCAGCCTTTTCCGAAAGACCAACCATATTGAGGGCGTGCAATGCCGCATCCCGTTTTCTTTTGCGCGATCCCTTAAGGGTCGCCATAGGGAGCATCACATTCTCAGCCAGGGTCAGATAGGGGATGAGGTTGAAATTCTGGAAAACAAAACCTATCGATTCTCGCCTGAAATCGGCCCTTTCTTCCTGTCCGAGGGCATATACGTCAATATCGTCGATCATAAGCTTTCCTGAAGTTGGGCTATTAAGCCCCCCCAGTATGGAGAGAAGCGTAGACTTGCCTGACCCCGACTCCCCCATGACCGCCACAAACTCGCCTGCTTCAATAGTAAAAGTGGCCTCTTTCACCGCAAAGACCATTGCTTCTCCTTTGCCGTAATGCTTAGCTATATTGTCTCCTTGTATACGTTTCATCGTTTTCCTCCGATAGTCTATAATGCCCTGAGGGCCTCATTCGGGTCGAGGCGCGACGCCATGAATGCCGGGTAAGCACTGGACCCGAGCCCTACAAAAATCGCCAACAAAAATGCTGCTGCTGCCATTACAGGGTTAAAAGGCACCATGGCCCCATGACCTTCCGCGAAGAAGGGAATCAACAGCTTTGTGCCAGAGAATCCCGCAAGATATCCGAGGATACCTGCGATGCCCGAGATGATGGCTGCTTCCAGCAGGATGATCTGTATAATGTGGCTTTTCCGGAAGCCCATGGCCCGGAATATCCCTATCTCAACGGTCCGTTCTCTTACGCTCCCCATCATTGTAACAAGTACCATGAGGCTTCCTACAAGCAGGACAAGGGCTGAAACCCCGTAGGAAAATTTTTCGAACTGATTGAGCGTCTCCATACGACCCTTTACTACCTGCTGAATAGCCATGACATTAGCCCCAGGGAGCACATCCGAAATCTGTTGCACCATCTCCGGGATCGGGCAGCCCGTGCAGAGGGCGGCAACCTCTGCCATGGAGATGCGCCCCTTCTTGCCGAGGAGTTCTTGAGTCATGGCGAGGGGGGCAAAGATAATGCCGTCATCCTGTGATCCCGTTGTTTCAAGGACCCCGGTAATCCTGATCTCCTTGTTGTTCACTTTAAAACTATTGCCAGTCGTAAGCCCAAGTATTCGTGCAGCATCTGCACCGAGTAGGGCTCCCTCTTCGTCTGGTAGCGCTCCTTTCACACTCCACCAGGGCCTGAGCATCTGAAAAGCCTGAAAGTCCACCCCTGCGATGAGTATACGCTTGTCTCCTACTGTTATAGGGCTGAGAAGCATGGGGCCTACAGCGGCAATATTGACCGCATTCTTTATGTTCTTAATATTGTCGAGTTCTGCCTCTTTGATTTCCTGCATCTCAAAGGAGACTCCGCCGAGGGAGAGTCCTCCATAGGTGAGGGAGAGATTTTCCGTTTTCGGGAGGATCAGGATATTGGCCCCATACATCTCAAGTTTATGGTTGATATTCTGCTTCATGGCCTGCACCAGGCTAAGAAGCAGGACCACCGTGGAAACGCCTATGAAGAGTCCTGCAAGGACAAAGAGGGCCTTCGCCTTTCTTCGCCGTAAGTTACTTACCGCAATGTCTCTGAGAGTCATCATCTACCTCCCGAAAAGGCAAAGAGTTGCTTGCCTTCGAGGAAACTTTCAGCTTTTATCACCACCTTACCGTTCTCTACCTTTCTGCTCAGCGGGGCCGGATTGCAGCCGCCGGTCACATCGTTTATCTTTGTTGACTTGAAGCGTTTGCCGCAGTTCTTGCAAACCATGGTATCATCCTTCTGAAAATAGCCCTTTCCTTCCCGCCAGCAGACTACGCAGGTGTCGAATGCGGCCCGTATTACGCCATCAGAGCTCTTTATAACAAAATACCGGACGTCAACCCCGTCACTTGTCTTATACGCAAAGTGGTGCGCTTTCCCGTCATCGAATATGCTTATCGGATACGAGACGTCTCCGGATGATTGGGTCTTGTCCGTCTTGCCGGCAGCAGCGGCGGCCTCAAGAACCAAAATGGCCAGCATCACAAGAATCATTGCAATAATGCAAATGGTCTTAATATTTAAGTATGCCCTGGAACCTGAACCCGCTCTTCCGGTTATTTGCCTAAAATCAAATAGCTGTACGATGTCATCAATCTTAGTTTTTTTCAAAGCACATACCTCCCTTAGGTATAGTATTGTTGTTTTGCCACGTTTAATCCCAACCAGGGAACACCCTGAGGACTATAAGGCAGACAATTGCCTGCTCCAATAGACAGGCTTTTAAGAGAGATGCTTGGTTAGCAGATTAGACTGACTATTTTAAGATAGACCTTTACTGACGGGCCGCGGGCGAGCGCCCCGGTATCCTGATTGACGGGCCATCTTTTAAAGGAAGGGGAAAATATATCCCCGGAAAAGGCCGCACTGTTATTGCTTTCCTGATTCTGTATATTTAAAGATGCGAGGACCGCAGGCAGCGCTTCTTCAATTGGACCGCCCTGTCTCATTTCGCAACCGCACACATCAGCCTTTTCGCAGCACTTGTGCGTCTTGGCATGGTACATTTGTCCGGAAACGTCCGGGGCACAGGAGATGATTGCTTGAGCAGGTCGAGCCTGCATGAGGAAAGAAGCAAGACATACAACGCCCAGGATGTAAATCAAAATCGGATGTCGTCGAATATGTTGGTTTATAGTATACATAATCTATTGATTTACTATAGATATAATAAAAGGATTTGTCAAGAGAATTGTAACCTGATCACAGAGATAATCCTTGCAGTGCCCTCTCTACCCCCCTGACAGCATCATAAATCTGGGGGCTTCCAATAGCTCGACCTCTTCTATTCCCTTTTCCTGCTTCTCCTTGAGGAGAAAAAGTAACTGCTTAAAACTCGTGATCTGCCATCCGCTTATCATCCTCCATATCTCAGGATTATGCCAATCCCACGTCCGGGCTTCGTCGAGACTGCAAATCCTGCTTTCCTTGGTTTCCCCGTCGAGAACCCTCAACCTTATGGTAAGTACATATTCGTTTGCCATAGAGCGCCTACCCCTCCTATCCGCCGGAAAGCATGCTGAACCGGGGGGCCTCCAGCATTTCGATCTCTTCAATACCCTTCAACTGTTTCTGATGGAGAATAGAGAGCAGCGCACTGTAACTTGTGACCTGCCAGCCGTTGATTACTCTCCAGGTCCCGGGATTCTTCCAATCCCACGTTTCGGTCTCCACGATCTCAACAATTCTGGCTTCTTTCGTTTCACCATCGAACACCCTTAATCTGATAGTGAGGTCCTTTACATCAATATTCACTGCTTCTCCAAACACCACGCCGGATGCCATCTTAAGATCATCTCCTTCTTCAATGATGTTTGCACCAAAAAAACTATCTTTTGTTTCTGCCATTCAAATCCTCCACTACAATCATTTGCGGGGAAGCTCACAGGGCTCCCCTTCACATTCAGAACCGTTATTGCCATTGAGACCCGTTATTTGCGGGTTCGTTCCGCAAAGGGGGCAGTCCGGGTTTTTCCCGGTCTCCACAAACCTCGTGGTAAGCGAAAGGGCATTATAGACATAGAATTTTCCCATCATGGGCGTCCCTATTTCAAGAATCAGCTTTAGAATCTCAGTAGCCTGAACCAGGCCGATCTGTCCGGGTATAACCCCAAGGACCCCTGCCTCACTTCAGGTAGGGGCGAGGTGACGGGGAGGAGGTTCGGGAAAAAGACATCTCAGGCACGGCCCCTCTTTCTTCGGCCAAAAGACTCCTGCCTGGCCATGAAATTGTATGGCCCCACCGAAAACATAGGGTTTGTCTGCAAAATAACATGCGTCATTGAGAAGAAACTTGGTTTCCAGATTATCGGTAGCATCCATAACCATATCAAACCCGTTTATTATTTCAAGGGCGTTTTCCGGGATGAGACGCATGGCATAAGGGATTACTTTCACATCGGGGTTGATCTGCGCTACGGCTTCTTTTGCAGAGTCAACCTTAAGACTGCTCACGTCGCCTGTTCCGTGGATTATTTGCCGGTTGAGATTCGAGAAATCAACCCTGTCAAAATCAACTATTCCAAGGGTCCCCACACCTGCTGCGGCAAGGTAGGGAACCGCGGAAGACGCAAGTCCGCCAGCTCCTACTATGAGGACTTTTGCATTGAGAAGCTTGAGCTGACCTTCTTCCCCGATCTCCTTGAGGAGCATATTCCTGCTGTATCGCTTAAGCTGATGGACCGACAGTCTTCCGTCCGATACGACATCGCCGCCTACGCTGAGCCACGCATCATAGCCACCCGTAAGAGAGCGGGCATTGATGAAACCCATTTTTCTGAGCCTTTCGGCGACAAGGAGTGAACGGTCACCATTTGCGCAATAGACGATGAGCGGCACGTTTCGGTCTCCTGAAAGCTTGTCTGACTCTCCTTCAATAAGACCAGGATGAACAAATCGTGCGCCCCTTATGTAACCGAGGTAGATCTCCCTGCTGCCACGTATATCAATCGGTATAGCCCGGTCGTCATGGGCAAAAAGGTCCCTTGCCTCCTCAACGGAGATTTCCAGGCCTACAATAGCGGTTCCGTATTCATTCATATGGACTCTCGTGTCTTACATCTCTATTCGAGTATAGCTTCAAGACCAAGATCCTTTATCATTTCTATATCAGATGCCGGGTCTCTTCCCGGGGTAGTCAGATAATCACCCGTCATAAGGGAATTGCAGCCTGCAATAATTCCGAGGGGCAGCAATTGCCTCAGGTTATGTTCCTTCCCGCCGCAAAGTTTGATATCTTTATCCGGGAGAATAAACCGGTAAATCGCTATGGTAATAAGGAGTTCCATGGGGCTTAACTGGGCTGTATCCATAAGGGGAGTGCCGGGTCTCGGGTTAAGAATGTTCATAGGCACGGAATCTACCTTCAGTTCTTTCAAGGTCATGGCAAGCTCTATCCTCTGATCCATTGTTTCGCCCATGCCGATAATTCCCCCGGAGCAGGTGGATAGACCTGCCCCTTGAGCCGCTAAAACCGTATCAATATCCTGCTGGTAAGCATGAGTTGTGCAGATATTACTAAAAAAGGTGCGAGCAGTTTCAAGATTATGGTGATACCGGTAAAGTCCTGCTTCTTTCAGCTTTCCCGCCCTCTCCCTATCAAGCATACCAAGGGATACACAGGGTTTAAGGCCAAGATCGGCGATCCCATGAATCGCATCATATATCTCATTCCACTCCCGCTCATCCTCGACACTGGTGCCGCTTGTAATAATGCCGAACATGTGGGCGCCACCGGCCTTTGCCTGTTTTGCCTTTTCAAGGATTACATCTTTCCCGATCATAGGGTATTCCGGGGCATCAGTACGATAGTGGGCCGACTGAGCGCAGAATTTGCAGTTTTCAGCACATAGACCCGATTTTGCATTGACGATCCCACAGAGGTTAACACTCTTCCCCTTGAAATGTTCCCTGATTTCTGAAGCTGCGGCAATAAGATAAAAGGGGTGGTTGGTCCCGGCCTCAAAAAGTGTGCGGGCTTCATTGAAGCCAATATTCTTACTCGTGATTGCCTGGTCTTTCAATATTTCTATCTTCTTATTCATTGGAAACACTATTCTCCCTAAATGGTAAGCTTATCCCAATCCACATGCACCTTCTCCACTGAGTGAAGGTCAACAACCCCGTTAATTGATTCAATGGTAACGGGAAAAGTCTCATTTTTCCCGTAAAAGGCCATAATATTCCCGGCAATTTCCAAAATCTCCTGATCATACAGTCCTGTGAGAAGACCCTTTGGCCCCCTGAATCCTATTGGGGAGAGGAGCACATGAGGCGACACTTGCGCTGTCGTAAGCCTGTCGTTTTCTTCCTGATTCCTGCCTAAAATCAGTTTCATGCCGTGCCTTAATCTGAAATGGCGGCCAATTTTCAGAAGGCCCACATCCCTCATCGTAAATCCCACTTCATAAGCAAAAAGATCCTTCATTCGACGGGCAAAAATTGGTTCGGTAAGAAGGCACCCTCCGCCAGGACAGCTAAATTCCTTGAAATTGAAGCTATCCACAAGCTCATATTGGGTTTTTCTTGACCGTCCTGTAATATCGTAAAGTTTATCTCTGTCAATGACCCCTTCAATTTCCGGCAATGTAGGCGGAAAATGCTTCGCAGAAAGGGGTCTCAATATTAAACCCTCAAGGCCGCTCTCCTTTTCTATGAGCCTTATAGCCTCTCTTCGCTGTGACATGGGTCTCTGGCCCAGCACTTCACCGGTAATTACAAAACCTGCATCCACTTCATCCATAAGCTTCCGTGCTTCTTTGAGTATAAATATTCTGCAGTCTATGCAGGGGTTCATATTTTTCCCGTATCCGTGCCGGGGAGCCCGCACAATCTCCAGATATTCCATCCCTTTTACCTTCACTATAACCTCTACGCCAAGTTCACGGGCAGTTCTCACTGCTTGCAGCCCGCAACCCTTATCGCCTTTCGTGCAGGTACAGAATGGCGAGGTAAAATGGAGGGCTACTACCTCAATGCCCTGATCCTTCACGAGTTGTGTAGCAAGGATACTGTCAAGCCCTCCGGAGAGAAGGGATATTGCCTTTCGTTTCATGCCCAATATCTATACCAATTCTCGTATCTTATGTCAAGTTATGCTATAGTGTAACTATACTATTAATCTTAGAGTACAGATATACACGGTATCACCCAGCCAACCAAATTTAGGCTTGACATATCTGCTTATTTATTATAGTCTACTTATCCTATAGTGTAATAGTATTTTAAACGTTATCCACACTTTAAAGGTGTGGTCTTAAAACAATTGGAGTAAAAAGAACCGGGCAAAACTATAGTATAATGAAGCATTGTGTGAAGAGGTTTGGAGGGGCCATTGAAGAAGAAAGTCCGTATTGAAACAGCGTTGGCACATGCCGGTACATGTTGGGATGAGAAAACAGGTGCAGTTTCCATGCCCGTATATCAGACCGCCACGTTCCACCATCCCGGCCTCGGGCAAAGTACGGGATATGATTATTCCCGGAGCGGCAATCCCACAAGGGCAGCGCTGGAAGCAGTTATGGCGGAAATAGAGGGGGGTGCAAAGGCCCTTGCATTCAGCTCAGGCATGGCAGCCGTTGATTGTCTCTTCAGAATATTTAAGCCCGGCGATGCGGTTGCTGTTACGGAAGATCCCTATGGAGGGACATTCCGCCTCCTTGACAAGATCTTCCGTCCCATGGGCATTGACATCATCTTTGTAGATACATCACGGATTGAAGAGGTTAAAGATGTACTCAACAAAGGGGTTAAGGCCGTGCTCATTGAATCTCCCACCAACCCCATGCTTCGTATCGCCGATATCCCGGCTATCAGCGCAATGGCAGCAGAAAAAGGCGCTCTTACCATTGTGGATAATACCTTCCTCACCCCCTGCGTGCAGCGCCCCATTGATTTAGGGGCAGATGCAGTTCTATATAGCGCCACAAAATATATCTCCGGTCACAACGACGTCCTGGCAGGCATCCTCGTAGCAAAGGAACAGGAACTGGGTGACAGGCTCTATTTTTATCAGAATTCTACAGGGGCAGTCCTTGGGCCATGGGACTCATGGCTCACTTTGCGGGGATTAAAAACCCTCAGTCTCCGCATGGAACAGCAGCAGAAAAATGCCCTTGAAATAGCCCTGTGGCTCAGTAAACACCCCCTGGTCACAAAGGTCATCTATCCAGGGTTGACGGATCATCCGGGTCATAAATTGCTGAAAAACCAAGCCAACGGATTCGGGGCAATCATCTCTTTTGAGGTCGACAACCATGAATTGGTGTCTCAAATCCTGTCCCGTGTGGAGGTCTTCCTCTTTGCTGAGAGCCTTGGGGGTGTTGAATCACTCATTACCTTCCCTGCGGTGCAGACCCATGCGGATGTTGACTCTCACATAAGGGAGCATCTCGGGATCAATGATCGCCTGCTCCGTATCTCCGTGGGCGTGGAGGCAGTTGAAGACCTTATTGATGACCTCTCTTCTGCCATGGAAGGGCAATAAACATAAAGGAGTACAAATATGGATTACAAAACACATATTCTTCATACGGGAAAAGACAGGGACCCCTATACCAACGCTGCAAGCATCCCCATTTATCAGGTCTCGACCTTTGCCCAGGATGACCCCGTTGAGTTCGGTCCCTATGAGTACGGAAGAAGCACCAACCCTACGAGAGATGCCCTTGAACATACCATAGCCCTCCTTGAAAGGGGTGCCCGCGGCTATGCCTTTGCCTCCGGTATGGCTGCCATATCATCCGTATTTCTCCTCTTTAAGCCAGGGGATCACATCGTCGTTGCTGAAGATGTCTACGGTGGCACCTATCGTGTGCTTACCACCATATTTCAGCGCTGGGGCTTGAAACATACCTTTGTTGATATGACCTATCCTGAAAAAATTGAATCTGCCATTCTCCCTGAAACTAAAGCAATTTTTGCTGAAACACCATCAAATCCCCTGCTCAAGATTACAGATCTTGCCGCAGTAGCCGGGATTGCGAAGAAAAAAGGCGTTCTCGCGATCATTGATAATACCTTCATGAGCCCCTATCTTCAGAGACCCATTGAGTTCGGTTTTGACATTGTTGTCCATAGCGCCACAAAATTCCTCGGCGGCCACAGTGATCTCATTGCAGGCCTTGCGGTAACAAAAGATGTACAGGTAGGCCAACAGATCAAATCTATCCAGGTCCACTTCGGGGCTATTCTCGGACCCCAGGATTCATGGCTCATCCTGCGGGGGATAAAAACGCTGTCCGCAAGGATGGATGCCCAGCAGAAGAACGCTCAATTCATCGCTGAATGGCTCTCTACACAGCCTGCGGTAAAAAGGGTCTACTACCCCGGCCTTGCCTCTCATCCGGGCAGAGATATACATCTCAGGCAGGCCTCAGGGGGCGGCGCAGTTGTCTCTTTTGAGCTTGAAAACGGTGATGCAGCAAAAAACGTCCTGAGCAGGATAACCCTGCCCCTCATGGCAGTGAGTCTCGGCGGGGTGGAAAGCATACTCTCCTATCCCGCTACCATGTCACATGCTGCTATGCCCCCATCCGAACGGGCGGCGCGGGGGATTACCGACGGCCTGGTCCGCCTCTCGGTAGGTCTCGAAGCCCCCGAAGACCTTTGCGAAGACCTCCGGCAGGCAATGGAGGCAAAGGAATAACAGTCATATTTTAGTATTCCACCCCTTTCTGCGCCCCTTGGCCTTCTGCAAAACCATGTTTTATGAGGCACATCTCCGTAACCGTATCAGCCATATTGATCAACCCGGGGGTGGCGCTTCTCCCTGTCATTACTACGTGGGTGCCCGCATGGCGTTTTTTCAGGGCCTCTATAACAGCCTTTTCGTCAAGAAGATGCAGCGCAACAGCAGTGCAGACCTCATCAAGTATCACCATACTATACTCTCCTGATTCCAGTGCCTCCCATGCCCTGTTGAGTCCAACTTCAGCCTTCCGGCGATGTTCCGGGAAGGACGGATGGGAGGGTTCGGGGACAAAACCCAGTCCGGATTGATGTATCTCTACCCCTGGAAGATAACTGCACGCGGCCTTTTCGCCCGTTGTCAGATCGTTCTTGATGAATTGAAGAATAAAAACCCTCATACCATGACCGCTCGCCCTAAGGGCCATGCCTAAGGCCGCTGTTGTTTTCCCCTTACCGTCACCGGTAAAGAGCAGGATACGATCTTTCTGGCTCATAAAACCCCCTGCAAAAAAATGTTTCTTTCAGTATATCACCAAACAACATATACCGGAATCACTATATGGACCGCAAGCAGGGTAAAGGCATTTAGAAAATCCATTCCCGGAGGTAACTTCCACCCGCCCCCCTGCCGACAGGGGCACAATTTCCAAATGCCTTTGCCCTGGGACCGCTCTTAGTGCATCTCTGCAAAAAATGTGATACCATCTGATCATGAACAATACCAATACAGGATGTTGTATATGAAACCTCTCACTGTCATTACCCGATACATACGGGGGCCTTTATTTGAGAACACCCTGCTGACCTTCATGCAGTCGGGACTGGTGGAAGAAGTTGTGATTATATGTCAGGAGCCGGTCCATTTGAAAATCCCCGGGTGCCGCTTCCTTGCAACCGGGGATTTTCAGTCGCGGGCATTCCTTGAACCTGTTCTTAACAATATCAGGACGGCCTATCTCCTTGTCCTGCCGGGATTCGCATTGGTCTCCGTAGAGGGTGCATCCCTGGAGAAAATCATTGCAAGAGCTGAGTCTTTAGGAGCGGGCATAGTATTTTCTGATTTCTATGATGAGGAGAAGAGCGGGAAGGTCCTTCACCCCCTCAATGATTACCAACTTGGGAGCAGTCGTGACGATTTTGACTTCGGCGCCGTGATGCTCTATTCAGTTCCTGCGATCAGAAAGGCCCTCAATAACTACGGCCCGATACCAGACCTTCAATTTGCCGGTCTCTATGATATCCGGCTGAAGGTCTCCATCGACCACCGGGTATATCACCTGCAGGAACCCCTCTATACGGTGGTTGGGGCGGAGAAGTCTTCCGGCAGCGAGGGGATATTTGCCTACGTTGATCCCCGGAATGTCAGTGTTCAGAAGGAAATGGAGACCGTCTTTACGGATTACCTGAGGCACATCAATGCCTATCTGCCGCCCGATTGCGTGCGGGAGATGCCGCGCCCATTGGAACCCTTTCCCGTGGAGGCTTCTGTGATTATCCCTGTACGAAACCGGGAAAAAACCATTGCCGAGGCAATAAAGAGCGCCTTGTCGCAAGAGACTGATTTCCCCTTTAACATCATCGTTGTGGATAATCACTCCACTGACGGAACAACGGCAGCGCTCATTGATCTGGCAGGCCGATATCCCGCCCTGAAGCATATTATCCCGGCAAGGATGGATCTCGGCATTGGCGGGTGCTGGAATGAGGGGCTTTACTCGCAGCTTTGCGGACGCTATGCGGTTCAGCTTGATTCAGATGACCTCTACAGCAGCCCACAAACCCTGCAACAGATAGTCCATATGCTCCGCCAGGGTAGCTATGCCATGGTGATCGGTTCCTACACCATCGTCAATTTCAATCTGGAGGAGATTCCACCCGGGCTCATTGATCATCGCGAATGGACTGATGAGAACGGCCGGAATAATGCGCTCCGCATAAATGGTCTCGGGGCGCCCCGTGCCTTTGATACCCGGATCATGCGCAATATCGGGTTTCTGAACGTAAGCTATGGAGAGGACTATGCGGCGGCGCTGCGAATATGCAGGGAATACAGGATAGGGAGGATATTCGAAAGCCTCTACCTTTGCAGGCGCTGGCCGGGAAATACCGATGCGTCGTTGAGTATTGAAGCCACAAACAGGAATAATGCCTTTAAGGATAAGGTACGGACCGATGAAATTCTTGCCCGGCAAGAGATAATGGGACAGGGACTGAAATGATCCCCCCATTGCTTGACATGAAGATTTACGCTGCCTTTGACGGCAGACAGAACAAGAAGCCCCTCCACGAGCTTTGTATGGAGCTCCTGTCGGAGCAGAAAAACACGTGGCAGGATTTACAGCAGGGCTACGAATCTCTGGAAGCGGTCAGGGTTCGGGACATCACATGCAGCGGGTTTTTCGTCCGGGTACAGCATAACCCCGGCAGAATCAGGAGCACCATGGCAGAGGTGGGAGAAAAAGGCATAAACGGGCGGCCATGCTTTCTCTGCCTTAACAATCTGCCGGAAGGACAAAAGGGAATCCTCTATCAAGAGGAATACCTTATTCTCTGCAACCCCATGCCTGTATTTTCCGGACATCTCACCATTGCCCACTATGACCATCAGCCTCAATCCATGGTTGCCAACATAGACACCTTTCTTCAACTCATGAAAGATTTCGGCAGTTCCTGGACAGTCCTTTACAATGGACCAAAATGCGGCGCTTCTGCGCCGGACCACCTTCATTTTCAGGCAATTCCGTCGGGGAACCTGCCTGTGGAAAAGGAAATCTTCGAAGGGGAAAGAGTTGTCTTGATTACAGAAATTGACGGCGTCCAGGTTTCACGGGCAGAAGGTCTTGGACGGGAGATGTTGGTTCTGGAGGGAGATGAACCAAAGGCCATGGCAAACACATTCAAGCGAATCATGGCGGTTTTGAGAGAATTTTCCAATACAGACGATGAACCCATGATGAATGTTGCCGGTTTCCACAACGGCAAAAAATGGTGCATCATGGTCTTCCCGAGGGCAAAACACCGGCCTGACGCCTTTTTCAGGGAAGGGGATGGCCGGGTTGCTGTCAGCCCTGCGGTCATTGAAATGGGGGGCGTCCTCGTCACTCCCATGGAAAAGGATTTTGAGCACCTTGATGCAACCATCGTGGAAGGTATCTTCGGAGAAGTATCCCTCGACAGAGGGATTTATGACTTATTCCAATTCTAAATCAAAGATGATATCGAGGCGGCAAGGAAGAAGCGACGCAGGTGTACTTCAATAGTACATCGAGGAGCCGATGACGCAGGCAACGAAGATAGGGCTTTGAGTTAGAATTGGAATTAAGCAATGATATGCAATAACTGGCTTACCGGGAGAGCATACACCTTTTCTGCTATTGGATAAAACTCATCTCCAGGATACACAACAAAACCTTGCGTGCAAGAAAGATCATGAAAGGCGTTCCAAAACCCTTTTAAGACCTTCGGACTAAGGGAATACTTCACTTCAACCGCGATAAATTGATTCTTATCATTCAAAAAGAGCAAATCTACCTCTGCCCCTGCAATGGTCCTGAAAAAATAGTATTGCCAGCTATGCGGTATCATCCTGATTATCTGTTCAATAACAAACCCTTCCCAGGAAAAACCTGCTGAGGGGTACGCCTGCAAAAGATCAAGAGTAGATAGCTTCAGAAGCGCATGAAGCATGCCTGAATCTCTTATATAGATTTTCGGGGATTTTGTAATGCGTTTCCCAAGGTTTGCATGGTATGGCTGCAATTGCCGCACAATAAAGGTATCGTCAAGTATATCCAGATAACGCCGTACTGTTGGAGCGGTTATGCCAAGGCTGCCCGCAATCTGGCTTGCGTTCCAGAGTTGACCGTGTGCATGGGCAAGCATGGTCCAGAAACGTCTTAGATGGACAGCCGGAACCTGTATGCCAAGCATCGGTATATCCATTTCAAGATATGTTCTGGCAAAAGATTCTCTCCAGGAAAGGCTCATCGCATCGCTTGAGGCAAGATAACTCTCAGGATACCCTCCCCGCAGCCACAATTGATTTACCATGTTCCAATCTGTTTCCTGCAAGGTAAGAGGTGTCAACTCATGATATATTATACGTCCTGCCAGACTCTCCGAAGCTTGGCGAATAAGGTCTGGAGAAGCGGAGCCCAGTATAAGGAATCTGCCCGGCGTCCTGTTTTTGTCCACAAGCGCCCTTATCAGCGGGAAAAGTGAAGGCATTCTTTGAATTTCATCTATAATGACAAGGGATTCTGTAAATTGACTCAGATACAACTCTGGTTCCTGAAGTTTGTCATAGTCGGATGGTAATTCAAGGTCAAGATACATGGGCTTTTTGCGGAAGGATTGCCCAATCATACGGGCCAGTGTAGTTTTTCCAACCTGGCGTGAGCCCAGAATTCCGACAACAGGATATTGGACGAGTGATGCTTCTATGGCGTGTTGCAAGGTACGTTGAATCATTATTGTATATTAAAACAACTTATTTCAATTTACAAGGTAAATATTTATAATAAATAAACCTGACACATGCCCTTTTCGGGGATAGTCAGTGAGAATAGATATTTCTTTTTGTGCATGCTATACACCTATCCTTTAGAAATGAAGGAGAATGCAGAAACAAGGTCTGGCCCCATGGTTTTGTCAAGTCTTGTCTCAGTAATTCGGAAGCTGGATACCGCGAAGGTTTCTAAAGGTATCAACGGCAAACGTGTCGGTCATGCCTGCAATATATGTAGTAAGGCTCATGATTGCTTCGTAAGGGTTTTTCGAGAAATCGAAAATGTATTCTTTGGGTATCAACCTTAGCACTCTCTCACTGCTTGCCTTTTTGGGTTCTTTGGCGGCGTACAAAAAGGAATCGAGCAAACCCGGCAAGACCTGAAACCCCGCCGCCTCAACCTCTAAGACTGGTCGGTGGGAG
>PNOM01000042.1 GCA_013824835.1 Syntrophus sp. (in: bacteria)
CGAAAATGATCAGTCCATCAAGACCCGTAATGATTCGTTGGTATTGGCAAGACGCTCACCGAGGCAATGGACAATAAACCTGTGAAATGCAGAGGCTATTGCCGGTTCATTCTCTTCCAGCCTTTGAAGGGCTTCCGCTGACAGCCGGTAAAAAACGCTCGGTTTCTCTGTTACAACCGATGCAGTGGAAGGCACACCGAGATAAAGTCCCAGTTCCCCAACAACACTGCCCGGCCCCATGGTTCTTAAGCGAACAGTCTCGTCTCTGTGCTCAAGCTTGACGGTTATCTGGCCTGTTTCAAGGAAATAAAGGGAATGGGGAGGATCGCCCTGGCGCATAAGATAATACCCTTCAGGCGCTTCCCTGCGCTCCATATAGCTCATAATCGATGTGCCATCAGTTGACGGGGGCAGGAAGGCCTTCAGATGATCTTCCAGGGTTTGCCTCTCTCCACCGGGATCGACATGCTCATTGTGCAGTATCCGGTTTTCGCACCACTCCACACCCCTGTCGATATCGGCAAAGATACGGAAATATTCATCTTCCTTGATATTAAACCCACGGTTTAGAAACTGGCTCATCACTACAGGTGAAAGGTGCGTAAAGATCAGAACGCTTCCTTGATCCGACCCATACTGCCTCATCTTGGTAAAACTGTTTGCTGCAGAGGAATCAACCCCGGTCACAAAGCGAAAATCGAGGAGGATATAACTAAGGGGCTTCATGACCTTGTTGGCAGCCCGACTGCGGATATCCTCAAGGAGATTGTGGGCTGTTCCAAAGAAGATAAAGCCCTGGAGTTTCAGGATATAGAGGGATTCGCCCTTTTCGGCAAGTAGATGGCTTTCCGTTGAAGTACGGTCAACAGTGCTGTGATAATTCGCCCCTGAGAAGGTGTGCTTGATTACACTCACATGACTATACCTGATCACGAAAATCACAACCGCAACAAACAGCCCGGCAGCCACGCCTTCAAGGAATCCGAAAATGCCTATTACCAGGAGAATGAGAAATATGAGAATACAATCGATCCTGGGAAGCCTGGACCAGCTTTCGTAAAGCCACTGGTGGAGGAAAGAAAGGCCAAGGAAAAGGAGCACACTGCCCATTATAGGTCTTGGAAAATAGGAGAGTGCCTGGCCTCCAAAAAGGAGAACGGAGCCGCAGATGGCTGCGGAAAAAAGACCGATAATCCGGCTCTTTGCGCCCATTGTATAGCCAAGGGCGGAAAGACTGAGCGAATGAATACCTACCGTCCCTCCTCCGAAGCCTGCCAGAAGATTTGCGAAACCAATAGACCGGAGTTCCCTGTTCAAATCGATCTCCTCCTTCACCACAAGCTCAAGGCCGCTCGCATTCAGGAGCAGGGAGATACAGCTTATTATCAGAATTGTCACAATTCTGTTGGTCTGACTGAAAATAACGGCCCAGTCTATCTGTGTCAAAGAGGAGAACGATAAGGGCTGGGCCAGCCCTACCTTTTGAAAGGGCCCCACCAGCCATCCATGGTCCCGGGCCATGTTCATCGGGGTATCTGTTGCAAAGAGGATGGCATAAAAGAGCCCCATGGAGATGAGGAGCCATGCGGGCATAACAAGATAATGATTGCGCCAGCGGAGAATCAGAAAGAGTATGACAGCAAGCAATAATCCCGGAAGCCACTTTATAAGGATATCAGACTGGAGAAGGAAGAAGAGGTTTTCCATGGTAAGGGGTTTACCTGTCATTACACCAAAGGCCCCTTTTATCAGCAGTAGGCCGGTACCGGCAAGAAACCCTCCTATAACCGGATAGGGAATGAACCGTATCAAACTTCCTGCCTTGAGATAGCCCAGGGCAAGGAATAATATCCCGGTGCTTAAAGAGGTTATAATGATAATGGCGATAACATGAATAAAGGCTCGTTCCCCTGATGCCGATGGAGGAAGGGAGGTGACAACAAGGGAAGCAACAAGGGCGATAATCGCAGCTGGGATCTCGTGGGGGCGGGCCACAGTCCCTGCGTAAGAGCTTGTCAGGGCGCTCCATGCGCCGATAATGAAGGCGCCGAAGAGGATGAAGCCGATTCCCCTGGAGACATACCCTGCAAGGGGACCGGAAAATATCAAGGCAGCAAAGGCGGTTGCCATGATGACGGTGAGGAGCCCTGAGATAAATCCGGCAGTCAGGCTGGTGAGATATTGCTGCGGGTGGAATGGAATTCGAAAGGAGCCGGGCAGAGCTGCACGGTCATTTGATGCCGATTCGGATTGAGTGGCTGATCGGTAGGACATGTGCAGAAAAGATACCGGTACCTTGAGTGAGTGTCAAGGGGAATTGCACCTTTATTTATAAACCCCGGTTAAGTATATGGATAGATAAGTACGGGGAAGAGCTCGCTGAACAAAATCATTGCGTACACAGGCAATCCGGCAGATCACAGATACATCCGGTTCTGGCCGACCTTTTTTATTTATTTATTCAATTTTTTGTGCAGCAGCCTGTTCGCATCGATATAACTTAAGAGCGTGTAGATCAATTTAGCGGCAAGAAAATCGGGGGCTTTTGAGATTGATGGACAAAGCTCAACAACATCAAACCCGACGATTCGTTTTGACTTCGATACAGAAGCGAGAAGCTTCATAACCTCATACCATCCCAGACCGCCAGGCTCGGGTGTCCCTGTTGAGGGCATGATGCCTGGATCAAAGACATCAAGGTCAATGGTGATGTAGACATTATCGGTCAGCAGGGGGACTGCCTTGTCTATCCATGTATCAGAATCATGTATTGCATGGGCAAAAAACATCTTTTTATTGTCAACTCCAGGGCGCTCCGAGGCATCCATGCTTCGTATCCCGACGGAAACAATGTTTTTAGTAAATTCCCGGATACGGGCGATAACGCAGGCATGGTTATAGGGGGTTCCCTCGTAGGAGTCGCGAGAATCGGCATGGGCATCAAGATGGAGAACGCTGAGATCCTTATAGTGCTTTGCATAAGATTTGACAACACCGATAGAAACAGAGTGATCTCCCCCAAGGGTGACTACAAGCTTATCATCTCTGAGATAACCTGCGACCGTTTCTTCAGTTTTTTTAATCAGAGCGGAAGAAGAGGTGGAGCGGATCGGTCGGGCAGTAAAAATACCCTTTTTGTAGACCTCGCTGTCAGTCTCAATATCGTAGAGTTCGAGATAGGGGGATGCCTCAATTATTGCTGCAGGGCCTTTATCGGCACCTTTAAGCCACGTACTGGTTTTGTCAAAAGGAACCGGGAGTATGACGGCAAAGGCCCCTTCGTAATCATTCTCATCGTTGGGCAACCCGCAGAAACTCAAGGGGTGCTTCGGCATTTCAGTCTATAATAAATACTGCTGACGCTAATACCGTGGTCCAGAGACCGTCTTTGTTTCCCTCAGCAGACTGACAAATGTTCTTGGTTTTAAATATGTGGCCGCTCGCTGTGTACGACTGCTTGCGCTCATCCCATGCCTGATTCGGGTCAAAAGGAATATCGAGTGTGGTCGCAAGCATTGTAGCTGCAAGGTCTTCTGCATACTCACCGGAGACAATGGCCTTTTCACCGAAAGCATGATGCTCGGAGAGATACCCATACTGTGAGTAATCTGTAGGCCTGGCAAAACCAACTGCTGCAGAGATAAGGCGGTTCGGTTCATTTGTCTCATTCCGGGACATTACGCAATAGGTTATCTGGCCGGGCATGAGAAGTTTTTCGCCGGCAACCCTTGAAAGGATCTTGCACTCAGGGGGGAATATACTCGACACATACACGAGGTTGCACTTCGCAATGCCGGCATTTCTTAAGGCAACTTCAAAGGATGACAGCTTGTCTTTGTGAACGCCCACACCTTTTGTAAAGAAAACCTTTTTGGGGGTCATTGTTTTATTCTCCCTTCGCATCTTAATCCCAAAGAACTACACCGGCGAATGTTGCGCCGATAGCGACAATTTTGCAAGTGGCCGAAATAGCACGTATTTCCTTTATTGCCCTGCTCCTCAGTTCCATACCCTTCTCTACCATCTTCTTGACGTTCTCCACTACCACGTCTTCTTCTGCTCTTGCCGAATATTCCATGATCAAACCAGCGCGATTCGAGTCCTTTGGTATACCTATTGCCACAGCAGAAGATATAACGTCTCCAGGAACATCGCTGAAAAGAGACGCGTACGCTACCGGTACAAGGGCTCCTTGAGGCAGCGAGACCGGAGCCGGTATAATCTCCTCGCAGTTCGGAGGAAGAATGCTGCTCATTCTCACCAGGTTGGTATCTCCAACACCTGAAGCCAGAAGGGCGCCATCAAAAGCATTTAACAGGGAAAACCCCTCAGAATTACCACTGACAAGAAAAAACTTCGTGGGTGTTTTAATAATCACTGTGACTACCTCCCAATCTCTTTAAATACCCGTCAGGTTTGCGGGCGATTTCTTTATTCAAGAAATCCTGTTGATCCTGTTTCATTTCTATTGCCCCGCGGATTAATACCCCGAAGCTTGCTTCAAGACGGTGCAAGTTGTTGCCGTGCCTTTGATACCCCGCGGCTTGCCGCGGGGTAGTTCGTTTCCATATATGGATACTCAGGCAACGCAAAAATGACAAAAGACAACTCTCCACAAGCGCCTGCTCCGCGCGCATCACGACCCTCCATGCTATCTTTTTTTGCCCCTTAGGGCGCTAAAAAGTTGGAGGCGAAGATACCCATAGAACAAATGCCTTGTTGTTTCGCCTGTTTGTTATGCAATGCTTCCGCGTTGCCTTAAAGTAAAAACATTCACCCTTTTTCAGCTTGTATGCCTTTCCGCCGAGCATAAGCTCAATGCTCCCGGACAGAACAAGGCCAAATTCTTCACCTTCGTGGGGCTCCTCTTCCGGCGTTGTTTCTCCTGCATCCATTTCAAGGAGCGCAGGGTCCATCAGCCTGTTTTGAGCTGCCGGGACAAGTATCTGAAATGCCTTCACATCTTCCATTTCCAGCTCTACCCGGTCCTTTAGCTTGAAAACAATCTGTTCGTCAAAAGCGCCGTCAAAAAAGGTGGATGGTTTTTCGTCAAGGGCTTCAAGAATCCCGATAAGACTCTCTACAGACAGGGATGTCAGGTTTCTCTCAATCTGCGAGATGAACCCTTTTGTCAGGCCTGCCCTTGAAGCAAGCTCTTCCTGTGTGAGGGATTTCGCCTGCCTTAACATCTTTATTCTTTCGCCTATGCTTGATCTGCCTATGTTCATTTTAATAACACTATACGCTTATAAGAAGTTTACAGTATTAAACAAAATTTGGCTGAATCTTGTCAAGTAAATTTTATTTAACTTTTAGTACCACTATGCTAAACTCCATAATATATTTAATTATGCTCGGTAAAGACGCGATATTATATTTTTTTGAGAAAAAAGGGATCAAAACTGTTTTTCATCTCCCCGGTATTCACACTCTCCCCCTCAATGAATGTTTCACAAGAAGCACAATAAATGTTATCAACGGTCGACATGAATCGAATCTTTCATATATGGCCATCGGGTATGGACGGACAACGGGCAGCCCCGGCGTTCTGATCGTCACCCCCGGTCCCGGCCTCGGCAACATAGTCTCCGGATGTATGGAGGCCTATGGAGATGATGTACCCCTCCTTATCATCCATATTGACACAGGACGGGAGGATATAGGCAAAGGCATCCTCCATGAGCTTGAAGGTCCGGAGGTAATATTTACCCATTTCACAAAGAAACGCTTCATTGCATCCCATAAAAACGAACTTGTTCCCGTCCTCGAAAAAGGGTATCATGCCGCTGCAGGGGACCGAAAAGGACCTGTGTTGGTCTCTATCCCCTATCGTTTCCTTGAAAAGGATGTTTCTTTTAAGATGGAGGCTCAAAAAGAAAAGGGTGCAGAACCGGATTTAAGGGGTCTCGAAGAGGCCTTGCAGGGCAAAAAAAGACCTGTTATTATCGGGGGAAAATCCCTCATGAGAGAAGATCTGAAACCCCTTCTCGAAGACCTGTGCAACAAGAGCTCCATACCTTTTTTTAGCACCACTTCCGGTAAAGGGACGGTCCCTGAGGATGCTGAATATGCCTTTGGCAACATTATGCAGAAAGGGGTGGCAAAAGAGATCATCACCTCATCGGACATGGTCATTGCCATAGGCACCAGGCTCCGGGATGTGGATGCAAAACGGCGGGGCCTGAAGATTAAGGATTTTATCCATATTGACATAGACAATGCCTGGATGGGTAAAAACTATCCTGCCGCGCTTAATATCTCAGGTGATATAAAAACTGCTGTGGAAGCCCTTTGCGGCACCCTAAAAAACAGGCGTTTTGACTGGGACCTTAAAGCGCTGAAAAAGGCTCAGGAAAAAGAGAGGCAATCCCTTGCAAAGACCTCCCCTGGGTTCAGGGCCGCAAAGCTGATAAGGGAGGCAATCCCCGACAACACGATCACCGTGTGGGACCTCAATCTCATAGCCTACTGGGCAGAATACTATTTCCCCGTGATTCACCAGAACACATTCATCATGCCCCGGGGGATATCCCCTATTTTCTATGCCCTACCCGCAGGCATCGGCGCAAAGCTGGGAAAACCAAACCTGCCGTGTCTCGCTGTATGCGGGGATGGCGGAGCCCTTCCTGCCCTTGCTGAGCTCGCCACAATACGACAGTACAATATCCCCCTTGTAATACTTGTTTGCAACAACAACAGCTTCGGCATACTTGAAGACTATATGAGCGCATCTTACGGGATCAAGGGTTCGATGGCCCTCTTCAATCCTGATTTTGTCCGGCTCGCGAAGACATTCGACATTAAGGCAAAAAGGGCCAGGACCTTGGGCCAGTTGAGAAAAATATTCTTGAAAGACATTACTTGGGACGAACCATTCCTTATAGAGTTTGATTCCCCCGTGTTTTCACCACCGTGGAGATAGGAGGCGGGGTATCTTTTTGACAATTACTAGTCAGTTTGATACCCTATTCAATGTTATTTGGCGCAGGAAAGTAAATGAAACCGACAAAAAAACAATTGATATTAACAATAATGGTGCCGTCCATCATTGTATCCATATTACTGGGTATAGGGTTTATTGCCGGCCGCTACACAGTCGTAAAAACCTTTCAGAAGGAAATACAGGGCAATTCTAAGGCATATACACTCGGAAGTCTCTTAAAAAACAAAAAGGAGAAGGTAAAAGAGATAGCCCGCGCGTACCATGAGAGCGATAAAATGCTTAAAAACATAGATAATATCTCGTGGGCTGTTCCAAATATACCATCACCATTTGTCGGAACTGCCCCCATGCCGGGGCAGCACGGTTCTGCCCACATCAATTCGATGCAGTTCAGGTCAGAAAAAGAAGTTGCAGTACCTAAGCCTGTCAATACGTACAGAATTTTTATTACCGGCGGCTCCACAGCATACAGCAGCGGAGCCCCGAGCGACAGCAGGACAATAGGCGGCTACCTGAATGAAATGCTTTCCCGGCAGTTGTCTCCCCTTACCAAGCAGAAATACGAGGTTTTTACTGTGGCTAATCCGGCATGGGCTTCAACCCATGAGCGGATTATTATTGAAAACAGACTATCGGAACTGGAACCCGACATGATTATATCTTTTTCGGGATTTAACGATGCCTATTGGGGGAGATTGGGGCGGAATATATTGTGGTTCTCCTCTCATGCCGACGAGTATTTCCTGCGACTGACCCGTGAAGTATACAGATATACCAATCAGCCGAATATTCCTGATATTACCGGGATTGAGCCAGCCGAGGTTCCTCCTTTTGTTGTGGCAAATCGACTCACGAAAAACGTAAAACTGAGTTTATCTGCCCTGTCTGAAAAAGAAACGGATTATGTATTTGTGCTGCAGCCTACGCTCTTTGTGACAAAATTAACCGGAAAGAAACAGGGGTCATTAAACTATTCAGACTATTTTAAAAAATGCTACGCACAGTTCGATATTGCTTTAAAGAATCTTCAAAGAGATCATTACCGTTATATTAACCTGACAAACATCTTTGACGGCTTAGGGAACCCGGAGGATATATATATAGATTCATGTCATTTCGGGGATAAGGGATATGAAATAATCGCAAAGAATATTTTTTTACAGATCAAAGACAAGGTTGCCCGATAGACCTCTCTATGAAGTACCAGGGAGCAGCTTCAGCTATATTTATGAGCATTTTCCCCTGCGTAGAAAGTTGAAATAGTTCTGTTCTTATGATAGATTACGAGTCGGAACAGGGACCGTAAATGATGAATATCAGAGAGATGCTGGAAAAAAGAGAGGAGCTTATTCTCTCTCCCTTTGCCCAGAGAAGCAGCCAGTCACGGGGCAGGCTTAGAGCAGAGCCGGAATGTGATATCAGGCCTGCATTTCAGCATGACAGGGACCGGATAACCCATAGTAAATCCTTCAGACGGCTTAAACATAAGACCCAGGTATTTCTTTCCCCTACGAGTGATCACTACAGGACACGGCTTACCCATACCCTCGAAGTTTCTCAGATCGCCCGGACCATTGCAAAGGCCCTTTCCCTCAATGAGGACCTGGTTGAGGCAATTTCCCTGGGCCATGATCTGGGCCATACCCCTTTTGGACATGCAGGGGAAGAAGTATTGAATGATATCCATCCAAAGGGTTTCCGCCATTACGAGCAAAGCCTCAAGGTTGTCGATACCCTTGAAAAGGATGGCCAGGGCCTGAATCTTACCCTTGAGGTGAGGGATGGCATCCTGAAACATTCCAAGGGAAAAGGGGAGATTATTGCAAAGGGCGAACAGGATAAACCCCTCACAAAAGAAGCGGAGATCGTGCGCATTGCCGATATTATTGCCTACATTAACCATGATATCGATGACGCAACGCGGGGGGGTATTATTACGGAAGATGACGTGCCCCGGGAGTGTACATCCTTTCTCGGCACGACAAGTGCGCAAAGGATTGATGCCATGGTGCGGGGGGTACTCGCGGAAGCTGTCGAACATGGTGATTTAAACCCCCGGATCAGTGCAGAGCTTGAATACCACATTAAAAGACTAAGGGAGTTCCTCTACGAGAGGGTATATGATAATACTATTGTCCATGGCGATTTTATAAAGTGCGCAAAGATCATCCATGAGCTTTATACCTATTTTCTGGATCATCCAGGGGTGTTCCTCAAAGAGATTGAAAGAACGGATTTTTACGACGAGCCGGAAAACTGTGTCTGTGATTTTGTGGCAAGTATGACAGACCGGTATGCCTTCAGCCTGTTTGAAAGGATCTTTCTTCCCATGCCGTGGAAGATACCCTCTTAAAGACAGAGAACGCCGTGATGACAGTATGTACAGATATGTGCAGAATCTAAAAAAGGGAGTTTCATAATGATGGAAAAGGTCTTTGACCCCGCTACAATAGAACAGAAGAGGTACAAAGAATGGACTGAAAAAGGATATTTCAAGGGCGAGAGCGTCTCTGAGAAACCGCCTTTTTCAATGGTAATACCGCCTCCCAACGTGACGGGCTCGCTCCATATGGGTCACGCCCTGAATAACACCTTGCAGGATATTGTCACCCGATATAAGAGAATGGCAGGTTTCAATGCTTTGTGGGTACCGGGGATGGATCACGCAGGCATTGCCACACAGAATGTGGTGGAACGGGAACTCGCAAAAGAAGGCATGACGAGGGATATGCTCGGCAGGGAGGGCTTTGTCAGGAAGGTGTGGGAGTGGAAGGAACAGTCCGGGGGCACGATCATTGAACAACTGAAGAGGCTTGGCGCGTCCTGTGACTGGTCGAGAGAGCGTTTTACCATGGATGCAGGTCTTTCGAGGGCAGTCCGTGAAGTCTTTGTAAGGCTCTATGAGGAGGGCCTGATCTACAGGGGTGACTACATAGTCAACTGGTGCCCCCGGTGCGAAACCGCCCTTTCCGATATTGAGGCAGAGCACGAGGAGACGAAGGGCTTTCTCTATCACATAAAATATCCCCTCGAAGGGGGCGGCACATTGACCGTTGCCACAACGCGGCCTGAAACAATGCTCGGGGATACGGCCGTTGCGGTCAATCCTGAGGACGAGCGGTACGGAAAATATATTGGACAATACGTGATAGTTCCTGTTGCAGAAAGGAGAGTTCCTGTCATAGGCGACGGATACGTTGATACCGCCTTCGGCACAGGGGTATTAAAGGTTACCCCTGCCCACGATGTAAATGACTTTGAGATCGGGCGGAGGTGCGGCCTTGAAGTGGTGAAGGTCATCAACGAGCAGGGCATAATGAACGAAAATGCCGTTCATTATAAGGGTATGGACAGATTTGAGTGCAGGGAACGAATTGTTGAGGAACTGAAGGAGAAGGGGTTTCTTGAGAAACTGGAACCCTACGACCTCTCAGTGGGCAAATGCTACCGGTGCAAGACTGTAGTAGAGCCTACCCTCTCACTCCAATGGTTTCTAAAAATGAAACCCCTTGCCGAGCCGGCAATTGAAGCGGTGAGAACCCGTAAGGTCCGGATCATTCCCGACATGTGGGAGAAGGTCTATTATGAGTGGATGGAAAATATAAGAGACTGGTGCATCTCAAGACAGATATGGTGGGGCCACAGGATACCGGTCTGGTACTGTGACACATGCAGTAAAATGTATGTGTCAATGGATGACCTTTCAGTCTGCGAGGAGTGCAAGGGCCCCCTGCGCCAGGATTCCGATGTCCTCGATACGTGGTTTTCCTCCGCTCTCTGGCCCTTTACAACCCTCGGATGGCCCAAAGAAACTGATGAACTGAAGACCTTCTATCCCACATCCCTTCTTATCACAGGTTTCGATATCCTCTTTTTCTGGGTAGCACGGATGATCATGATGGGCATCCGCTTCATGGGTGATGTGCCTTTCAGAGATGTGTACATCCATGCCCTTGTGAGAGACGCAGAGGGGAAAAAGATGAGTAAATCCAAGGGGAACGTGATTGATCCCCTTGTAATAATAGATCAATACGGAACCGATGCGTTCAGATTTTCCCTCACTATGCTCGCTGCACAGGGGAGGGATATACTACTCTCGGAAGAGAGGATAGAAGGGTCCCGCAATTTTGTCAATAAGATCTGGAATGCCTCCAAGCTTGCCTTTTCATTCATGGAGGGGCAGGACTTTGCCGATTTGGCGGGGGTAGAGAGATCTGCTTTCCTCCCTGACAGGTGGGTCTCTTCAAGGACTCAGAAGGTCATCCATGAAGTACGGGAGAGCATTGATACCTACAGGTTTAACGAAGCAGCGCACACCCTTTACACCTTCGTGTGGCATGAATTCTGCGACTGGTATCTGGAACTGATTAAACCCAATCTCTACGGGAAAGTGACCCGCTTTGACGACAGGGCAACAAGAATTGTTCTCAGGAGGACATTATTAGATATCCTGAAGCTGCTCCATCCCATCATGCCTTTTGTTACGGAAGAGTTATACCAGAAGTTCCCTGGACAGGAGGCAGAAAGCATCATGATCGCCCCCTTTCCAATAGATGACAAGACAGAGCTGGACGAAGAAGCGGAACAGCAGATGGATATGATCATGGGTGTGGTAGATGTGGTAAGAAATATCAGGGGGGAAACAGGTATACCCCCTCACGTGAGGGCCCCTGTAGTCATAAAGACCAGCGAGTACAGCTCCCTCCTTGAAGAATACGGATTTTATATAAAGGAACTCGCAAAGATCGACGACCTTTCCTTTACGGATCAGGCTGCACCAGATCAGGCTGCTATTGGTCTTTACAAGGGCATTGAGGTGTTTCTACCCATGAAGGGGGTTATCGATGTATCGAAGGAATTGGGCAGGGTGGGGAAAGAGCTTACGAAGATCGACGGGGATATGGAGCGTATTTTTGCAAAACTCAACAATAAAGCCTTCCGGGAAAAGGCGCCTGAAGATGTGATTGAAAAAAACGAGACCCAGTGCCGGGATTTGCAGGAAAAGCGGGAAAAGCTTCTTGCAAGCAGAAGGATGCTGGAGGGCCTGTCAGGAAATTAGATGCCCTGAGCTACCTTAAGAGAGGAAAAGGAAGGTATGAAGATAACAAAAGAAACGGTTGAATATGTAGCCCATCTGGGCAGGCTCCGGCTTGAGCCCCATGAAGTAGAACTCTATACAGAACAGCTTGGTCGGATTCTTGATCATATGGACGCCTTAAGTGCCCTGAATACGGAAGGGATTGAGCCTACAAGTCACGCCATACCCGTTTCATGTGTGCTGAGGGAAGATGCGGGAAGGGAGTCCCTGACCATGGAAGGTTCTCTACAGAATGCACCTGAACGAAAAGGCAACTTCTTCAAGGTTCCACCCATAATTGAGGTGGATTAAAAAACCGGTAAGGAGTTAAAAAAAAGAAGGGAGAGCATGTGGAAAGAATCCTTGATTTGAATATTGTAGAGGTGAGGAAGCTCCTGAAAAAAGGAGAGATTTCCTCTGTTGATTTAACGCGCTTTTACCTTGAGCGGATCAAAAAGTACGATGGCGCCATCCAGTCCTATCTCAGGACAACCGAGGAGGTTGCCATGGCTATGGCCGAAGATGCTGATGGGAGGATCAGGGCAGGTGAGGATGGCCCCCTTCTTGGTATCCCTTTTGGAATAAAGGATATTTTCTGCGCCAAAGGCATGGAGACTACCTGTGCGTCTCAGATATTGAAAGGGTTTATCGCCCCCTATGATGCCACAGTAATACAAAGATTGAAGGAAAGGCACTTTGTCCACCTCGGAAGGGTCAATATGGACGAATTCGCCATGGGTTCATCGACTGAAAACTCTTCCTTTCAGACTACAAAAAATCCCTGGGATCTGACAAGGATACCCGGTGGTTCGAGCGGAGGCTCAGCAGCAGCAGTTGCCGGAGGGCTCTGCGCAGCAAGCCTCGGAACAGACACAGGGGGCTCCATCAGGCAGCCTGCCGGTCTCTGCGGCGTCGTGGGCATGAAACCGACCTACGGGAGGGTATCACGGTATGGTCTTATTGCCTTTGCCTCTTCCCTTGATCAGATCGGTCCTATTACGAGAAATGTAACTGACTGCGCTACCGTCCTTGGGGCTATTGCAGGATATGATCCTATGGACTCCACCTCCATTCCTCAGCCCGTACCTGATTACCTTGCTCTTCTGGGCAGGGATATTAAAGGAATGAAGATCGGGGTGGCAAAGGAGTATTTTGTTGAAGGCATTGAGCCTGACGTAAAGAAAGCTGTAGCTGATTCCATAGCCCTTTTTGAAAAACACGGGGCAATAGTCGTCGATATCACCCTTCCCCACACAGAGTATGCAGTATCTACATACTATATAATTTGCACTGCCGAGGCATCGTCAAACCTTGCACGATACGATGGAGTCAAGTACGGCCTCCGGGTAGACGGGAAAGATATTATCGATATGTACAAAAAGACGCGAATGAAAGGATTCGGTCAGGAGGTCAAGAGGAGGATCATCCTCGGCACCTATGTACTCTCTTCAGGCTACTACGATGCATACTATGGACAGGCAGGAAAGGTGAGGACCCTTATCAGGAGAGATTTTGAAGAGGCCTTTACCCGATGTGATATTATCGTAACCCCTGTCTCGCCTACCACGGCATTCACCATAGGGGAGAAGGCCGAAGACCCACTTCAGATGTATTTGTCGGATATTTTTACTATCCCGGTAAATCTTGCAGGGCTGCCCGGCATGTCTGTGCCCTGCGGTTTTGACCGCGCGGGGCTTCCCATCGGGCTCCAGATAATAGGGCAACCCCTTGACGAAGCAAGGATGCTCCAGGCAGCTTTTGTCCTTGAAAGTGAGAAAAAGGTAAAGACTATACCGGACAGTTTTAAGGGCTGATGGGCATGCGCGATCCACGAAGGTTCATGAATGCCCTGAAAGATATGGGCATTGATACCTATGTTTTCAACAAGGAGAGCGCTTCCACCCTGCCGCTTCTCCAGAAACAGGCAAAGGACTGCAAAAAATGCGGCCTTGCAGCTACGAGAAGACATGTGGTCTTCGGCGAAGGGGACAGCAAAGCCCGCCTTGTCTTTGTGGGAGAGGCTCCGGGAGAGGAAGAGGATCTTCAGGGAAGGCCTTTCGTAGGAAGGGCAGGCAAACTCCTCGACCAGTTGATTGAGAGAATCGGGTTACGGCGCGATGAGGTATATATATGTAATATCCTAAAATGCAGGCCCCCCCATAATCGGGACCCTGAACCAGGAGAGGTTTCTGCATGCAAAGATTACCTCCTCGGGCAATTAGAAATAATAAACCCGAAGATTATATGCACCCTTGGGAGGCACGCATATAATGCCCTTTTTGAGGTTGACGAAAGGATTACCAGAATACGAGGAAACCTCACAAAATTCAAGGGAACGCTTCTTCTCCCCACCTATCACCCTTCCTTCCTGCTCCGAAACAACGAACGGACCAAGGAAGCTTGGGAGGATATGGAAAGATTGAAGCAGCTTCTCCATTAGATACCCTTCGTCAAAGCTGCACCATCTTAACCGGATTCTATTGTTGAAAGGATACTAAAATTCCGTAAAAAGCCTGTCTCTGGTAAGGATATCCCGGTGAATCACCTTTCCGTTTCCATTCCTCAAGAGACTCTCTTCCATATCTGCCATAACGGTTTCGCAAAGGGCATCAGGAAGGCCTTCCATAATATCTATGGGAATAAATATGGAGTTTGTGGCAGCAATTACTTTATCTTTATTGCACTGCCTCCAGACCCATCTCCGGGTCAGGACCTCTTTCCCGTCTTTATAAACTACTTCTCCCTTATCTACAATCTCAGACTCACAGGAATCCATAGAGACAAAGGGTTCACTACCGTCGGCAAAACCAAGATATATATCTCCCTCAAGGGGTTGAAGGGCATGTCCCCCCATGGGTACGAGATATTTAAGAGAAATTGCGTTATAGAGATCTACAATGGGATTTATCCTCGGGAAAGGTCCGCCTTTTAACGCCCTCCTGAGGAGTGATTCTATGGAACTGTAATACTTTGATGCCGAAATGCCGAGCTTGCTAAAACCTTCGCGCCATACCTTTATATGGGGATGATCCTGCGGTTTTGGGTAGGAGAAGCGAGTTCGTACATCTTCAAGAATCAGCTCGAGTCCGTCATCACCATACCTTGTATTTTCAATATCGCAAATAAGAACGCCTATTTTCAGCGATGGAAATATAGCACAAAGTTTATCATCAATAGTAAACTTCATGTATGACAGCCCCCTTCATCTGCGATGGCGCATCAAAAACAATGCTACAGTTTTTTTGAGGCCGCGCTGATTCGTGTCATTGCCCTCGTGATAGCAAGCTCGTACAGTTTGTATTCCTTTTCTTCTGCGGCAAGTTCTTTGAGTTCTTTTTCGGCCCTTTCTAATGCTCTTCGTGCCCGATCTATATCGATTTCTTCGGCAAATTCAGTGGTATCAACAAGAAAAGTCACCTTATTATCAACAACCTCTGCAAACCCCCCGCTCGTGGCAAGGCATCGCGACTGAGTACCCTGGGCATAGCATATCTCGCCTATCTCGAGGGTGGTAAGGAACTGCACGTGACCCGGCAAAATGCCGAATTCTCCGAGCGCTCCCTTCGCCTCTACCATATCGACTTCCTCGCTTACTACAACCCGTTCAGGGGTAATGATTTCAAGGTTGAGCCTTTCCACAATTATGCCCCCATAAGTCTTTTTCCCTGCTCCACTGCCTCTTCAATGGTTCCCACCATATAGAAAGCCTGCTCGGGAAGATCATCATGTCTACCTTCAACTATTTCTTTAAATCCCTTAATGGTGTCTTTTAGTGCCACATATCTTCCCGGTGAACCGGTAAAGACTTCAGCAACAAAGAAGGGCTGGGAAAGAAATCTCTGAACCTTTCTTGCCCTGGCCACAACCAGTTTATCCTCTTCGGAGAGTTCATCCATGCCAAGGATAGCAATGATATCCTGCAGATCTTTATATTTCTGAAGTAATCTCTGGACATCCTGTGCCACCTTGTAGTGCTCTTCCCCTACAACCAGGGGGTCAAGAATTCGGCTTGTTGAGTCAAGGGGGTCAACAGCAGGATATATGCCAAGCTCCGATATCTGTCGTGAAAGCACTGTAGTTGCATCAAGGTGTGCAAAAGTGGTTGCCGGCGCCGGATCTGTAAGGTCGTCAGCAGGTACATAGATTGCCTGAACAGAGGTAATGGAGCCCTTTAAGGTTGAGGTGATCCTCTCTTCCAGTTCTCCAAGGTCTGTGGCAAGGGTTGGCTGGTAGCCGACAGCAGAAGGCATTCGCCCGAGGAGGGCGGAGACTTCTGAGTTCGCCTGGGTAAACCGGAATATATTATCAATGAAGAGGAGCACGTCCTGGCCTTCCTCATCCCTGAAGTACTCTGCAGCAGTCAGAGCGGTAAGGCCTATCCTTGCCCTCGCGCCCGGCACCTCAGTCATCTGGCCGTATACAAGGGCTGTCTTATCGAGAACTCCTGAGCCCTTCATTTCGAGCCACAGATCGTTGCCTTCCCTTGTCCTTTCACCTACGCCGCCAAAAACGGATATACCACCGTGATGGAGGGCAATGTTATGGATCATCTCCATGATAACAACTGTTTTGCCCACACCAGCGCCGCCGAAGAGGCCAACCTTGCCACCTTTGGAATAGGGTTCAAGTAGATCAATAACCTTAACGCCTGTTTCAAGGAGTTCAACCTTTGTATTCTGCATGGTAAGCAGAGGTGCGGGTCTGTGTATGGGGTATCTCATTGCGGTTTTCAGTTCAGGGCCCTGGTCCACCGGGTTTCCGATGACGTTGAGCACTCTGCCGAGGATCTCTTTGCCCACAGGGACTGTGATCTGTGAACCTTTATAGGTTCCCTCCTGACCACGTGAGAGACCGTCTGTTGTTTCCATGGCAATGCATCTCACCACACTGTCACCCACGTGCTGTGCGACTTCGAGGACAAGGTTGTCATTCAGGTCGTTTATAGTCGGATTTGTTATATATACAGCCCCATATATTGGCGGAAGGTTATCTGAAGGAAATCTGATATCAACGACCGTTCCTATAACCTGGACAACCTTTCCTTTTACCTCCATGCTCATATACCGTCCTCCTTTTATGTTCCTCGCAAGGCTTCAGCACCGCCAACAATGTCCATCATCTCATTGGTTATGCTCTCTTGCCGTCTCTTATTATATACAAGGGTGAGGTGTCTGACTATCTCACCGCAGTTGCTCGTTGCATTATCCATCGCTGCCATACGCACTGCATATTCTGAGGTCAGAGATTCAAACAGTGCGTAATATATCTTTGTACTTATATACTTCGGGATAAGGGCCTTGACAATGGTTCCAACGTCAGGCTCATAAATGTAGTCGCTGCTCTCCTCATTGCTGCCCTTATCAATATGGACTGGAATAAACTCATCAAACATCACAATCTGTTTCACAGGGGAATAAAAATGTGTATAGGAGAGATATATCCTGTCGAACTCTCCGTCAAGATAAAGGCTGATAAGCTCCGATGCAATAGTTCCCACAAGGTCCTGATCGGGTTTTTTAATATCCGTCCAATCCCTCACGATATCGAACTTCCGTCTCTGAAGATATTCCTTTGCCTTTTTCCCGATAAGGTATGCCCCTATCCTTTCGTATTTATCCCTGTTCTGGATAATAAAATTCTCTGTAGCGAGGCTTATATTCGTGTTGAAGGCGCCGCACAAACCCCTGTCTGATGAAATGGTGACGACAAGTACCTTCTTCACTTCTTCTCGCGGGGTAAGAAGAGGGTGGACACCTGCCGGCAATTTCTGCACTACCCGCCGGACTAATTCCTCCAGCTTCGTTGCATAGGCTTTGGTTTTATCAAGCTCTTCCTGGGCCCTCCGAAGCTTTGAGGCAGAGACCATCTTCATAGTTCTTGTGATGGTCTGGGTACTGTTGATACTACCGATCTTCCTTTTGATGTCTCTTAATGTTGCCATCGCGTGTCCCTAATAAATCAGTATGTGAACTTTGCTTTAAAAGCATCGAGTGCTGTGTCTAATTTATCCTCAATGGACGAGTCAATTGCCTTCTTCTCTTTAATATCTTTAAGCAGACCGGCGTGTTCTTTCTCTACAAATGCAATCATCTGATCCTCGTACTTTCTGAGTGCGCTTTCAGGATAGGTGTCAATGTAGCCGTTTGCCGCTGCGTAGAGAAGTACCACCTGTTTTTCTACAGGGATTGGTACGTACTGGCCTTGTTTGAGGAGCTCCGTAAGACGGGAGCCTCTTGCCAGAAGGGCCTGGGTTGATTTGTCAAGATCGCTGCCGAACTTCGCGAATGCCGCCATCTCCCTGTACTGGGCAAGATCAAGGCGGAGCCGCCCGGCAACCTGTTTCATGGCCTTTATCTGGGCATTACCGCCAACCCTTGAAACAGAGATACCGACGTTAATAGCAGGCCTTACTCCAGCATAGAAAAGTTCAGGCTCAAGGTATATCTGGCCATCAGTGATGGAAATAACGTTCGTCGGAATATAGGCAGAGACGTCGCCAGCCTGGGTCTCAATAATGGGAAGGGCTGTAAGAGAACCGCCTCCATGGGCATCGTCCCACTTCGCAGACCGTTCAAGAAGCCTGGAATGGAGAAAGAAAATATCACCCGGATAGGCCTCACGTGCAGGAGGACGCCTGAGAAGAAGAGACAACTGCCTGTATGCTACAGCATGCTTGGACAGATCATCATATACAATGAGTGCATGTCGACCCGTATCCCTGAAATATTCCCCCATTGATGTGCCTGCGAAGGGTGCAAGGTACTGGAGCGGCGCTGGGTCGCTTGCCGTTGCGGCAACAACCGTTGTATATGCCATTGCCCCGTATTTTTCAAGGAGGTCAACGGTTCTTGCTACAGAAGACCGCTTCTGGCCAATTGCCACATATATACAGAATACATCGTTACCTTTCTGATTTATGATTGTATCTATAGCAACTACAGTTTTACCTGTCCCACGGTCACCGATAATCAATTCCCTCTGGCCTTTTCCGATGGGAATCATGGAGTCAATAGCCTTAATTCCTGTCTGAATGGGTTCTTTCACGGGCTGACGCACTACAACGCCAGGTGCGATCTGCTCAACATTTCTGTACTCTTTTGCATCAATAGGCCCTTTGCCGTCTATGGGAACGCCGAGACCGTCTACGACCCTGCCTATTAAGGCCTCACCCACAGGCACCTGTGCAATCCTTCCAGTCCTTTTCGCAAGGTCGCCTTCTTTTATCTTGTAGTCCTCGCCGAATACAACTGCCCCTATGTTATCTTCTTCAAGGTTTTGTACCATTCCGGTAATGCCGTGAGGAAACTCGAGCAGTTCTCCAGCCATAACATTTTCGAGTCCATATATCCTTGCAATACCATCGCCTATAGAGATTATTACGCCTGTTTCCTGAAGATCAATCTCTCTCTCGAATCCTGATATCTTCTGCTCTATGATCCTGCTTATCTCGTCTGCTTTAATCTCCATACACATTACTCCTTCAGAATATTTTCCTTCAATGTGTGTAGCTGTTTTTTGATACTTCCATCTATTATTGTGCCTTTCACGTTCAGCTTAACTCCGCCGATAAGGCTTTTGTCTTCAATTACACTGAGGATTACGTCTTTTTTCATTCTCTCTTTAAGAGCACCCTCTATTCGGGCCTTCATGGGACCGTCAAGGGGGAAAGCAGTCATGATGGTACCCCGCACCTTCTCTTCCTTCTCATCTACGAGGTCACTGAAAGCCTCCTTCAGAAAAGGCAGGTAGTCCATCCTGTTCCTTTCCAGCAACATGGTCAACATATTCGCAAGGGGCATTGATACACCGGTTGCCCGTACTACATCTCCAAGGAGTTCCTTTCTTTTTCCGATCTCCAGAATGGGGAGCATAAGGGCCTTGCCCAAACGTCCCTCTTTCTCAAAGAGTTTTAAAATTGCATCCAGTTCTTCCAGATAAACCTTATATTTGCCGTCTTTTTCGCCAACATTGAAAAGACCTTTTGCATATTTTTTTGCGATAGACTGATGTATCAATTTAAACTCCTTAACTTTTCTATAAACTCTTCGACCATCCTGTCATTATCATTTTTGGTAAGCTTTTCCACTACAAGTTTCTCAGCCCTGTTCAGGGCAAGTCTTGTAATCTCCTCTCGTATCCGGCCTTTCACCTCTTTCAATTCCTGCTCATAGTTCAATCGTGCCTGTTCCTGGATTTTTGAGGCAAATGACCGCGCTTCATCGAGCATTTTACGCTTTTCGCTCTCTGTTTCTTCTACAATCTTTTTCTTGAAGGCATCTATCTCCTCATCCAGACGTGCAAGTTTGGCCTCATATTCTTTTTTGAGGTCTCCGGCATCCCTGTAAAGCCTTTCCGCTTCTTCTATCTTCTCTTTTACGGCGTTGTGACGATTTACGAGATATTCTTTGAGAGGTTTTCCTGCAAATTTTATAAGAATGCCGACAAGAACTGCAAAATTAAGTATCTTCCAAGCCCAATCCAGCCAGTTTTCGCCACCAGAGGTCATTATAAACTCCTTTTTAGTATCTTTTCTGCTGCCTCTGCACCGAGTCTCTCTACATCTGCCTTTAATAAATCAAAGACCCTTGTGCTCTCCCCTTCAATTTCGGTTTTAACCCGGGCAAGTTCATTGGAGAGTTCTCTTCTTGCCTCTTCGATGATGCCCGTTGAGGTAGCATGTGTTTCAGAGAGGGCTGCAACTCGCCCTTCAAGGATCGGTTTCTTTTTTTCTTTTATGATCTCTTCGTACGACTTCTCCAGCTTCTCTGCTTCTTCGCTGACGCCCTGTACACGGCCGAAAAGCGATCCTATAGTTGTTTCTCTTTTGTTGATTGCCCGAAGAACCGGCTTGAAAAGGAACATATTGAGGAGCACTAACAGGATCAGGATATTGAAAAACTGAATAAGTAGCGTATAGTCAAACTGTATTGTCATTTTCCCACTCCTAATGGGGCTAAAAGAATAATTTCACAATTAAGTTATTTTCTTATCATAAAAACTCTTCAGTTGCAATAAATTTAATATTAATCTTCTGAAAAAAATAATTCCAGAATTCTTTCAAGGTCTTCCTTCGAATAGAACTCTACAATAATCTTTCCCTTATTCCTTTTGTAAGTTATGTTAACCCTTGTGCTTAAGCGTTCTCTCAGTGTCTCCTCTACGTCAGCAAAGGGGGTATTAATCGGACGGTTTGTTTTTCTCGCAGCCCGTTCGAGATCCCTCACCGAGGCCCCTTCGTTGAGAACCTTTTCTACAAAACGCTTCTGATCTTTTTCGCTTTTCATGGAGAGGAGCGCCCTGCCGTGTCCCTGGGTCAATCGTCCCTCCGACATGAGCTGACGTATCCAGTCAGGAAGCTTGAGGAGTCTTACATGGTTTGCCACTGAGCTTCTGTCGATGCCGATCTTCTTTGCAAGATCCTGCTGGGTATAGCTGAACTCATCTATGAACCGCTGGTAGGTAACAGCAATTTCCACAGGATTAAGATCTTCCCTCTGGAGGTTTTCTATGAGGGCAAGCTCAAGGGCCTCCCTCTCGTCTACATCCTTTATAATGGCATGGATCTCAGTCAGGCCTGCCATGACAGAAGCGCGAAATCTCCTCTCTCCTGCGATAATCTCATATCCTCTGTTGTTTTTCTTTAAAATGATCGGTTGGAGCAATCCTTTTTCCCGTATGGATGCAGCAAGCTCAAGGAGAGATTCTTCCTTCATCCCAAGCCTTGGCTGGCTGGAGCCAGGCGCAATCTGATCCACGGGGATCAATTTGCTCCCCCCCCGTTCTTCCACATCCCTCAGAATGGCAGAGAGGCCCCGCCCTAAAGGGTCTTTTTTGACCATTTATCCCCCTTTGTATCGAGTATCTCAAATGCGAGATCAAGGTAACTTTCTGCTCCTTTTGAACTTATATCATAGAGCAAAACAGGTTTTCCATAGCTTGGAGACTCACTCAGCTTCACATTTCTTGGTATCACGGTTTTGAATACACCCTCATTAAAACACTTATTCACTTCTTCCCAGACCCTGAAGGAAAGATTGTTCCTCTTATCAAACATAGTGAGCAGAATACCCATAATATTAAGGTCCGGGTTAAGTCTTTTCTTGATAATCGTTATAGTCCTCTGAAGTCCTGCAAGGCCTTCGAGGGCAAAATATTCACACTGGAGAGGAATGATTACAGAATCAGAGGCAGCAAGGGCATTAATGGTGAGAAGCCCGAGAGAGGGCGGACAGTCAATAAAAATGTATGTGTAGGTCTCACTTAATCCTTCCAATACCTTGCGGAGCACAAACTCCCTCTCCTCTGCATCGAGAAGCTCTACCTCGGCGCCAATAAGATCAGGATGTGCTGGGGCGATATCGAGAAAAGGCACCTGAGTCTTTCTTATAATCTCTTTCATCTGCTTTGTGCCGATCAAGACATGATAGATATGGGCATAGAGGCCATTATAATTGATGCCGAAGCCGGATGTAGTGTTGCACTGGGGGTCCAGATCAATAATAAGGGTCCTTTGTTCGGCGACTGCCATAGACGCCGACAGATTGACTGCGGTCGTTGTCTTTCCTACACCACCTTTTTGATTTGCTAAGGCTATTACCATGACGTAGATTACATTACCATAAAAGCGGGCAAGTTGTGAAGAATATTAAAGGGATATAAGGCAGCTCAATTTCGGATGTATTATTGATGGTTTTGAATTTATAAAGAGGTTCTTCCAGGACGGATTGCAACAAGGGACGGATTGTAGCGCCAACCCGTCCCTTGTGTGAAAACAATACTATTTCTTCTTTGCTGCCGGTGCCGGTTTAGCGGGAGGGGTAAGGAGGGTTGTCACCTCATCCTTCTTTGCAGCAATCTGATCCTTCATTGCTTTTAAATCACCAGCTCCTTCCTTTACCTTCTGACCGAGCTTTTCCTTTGTAGCCGCAAGGTCTGTCTCCCATTTCGTTATCATGGCCTGAACTTCTTCGCGGGCCTTGGCAAGGGCCTTATCCTTTTCTACCGCGGTTACTGCGGCCTTTGTATCATCAATTGTCTTCTGGATATCCTGAACCGCCTGTTCCGCATCAGCTTTCATTTTTGCCTTGGCACCTGCGATGCCGGCAACAGCCTGCTGGGCAAGCCCTTCGGTCTCAATGGCTGCCTGTTTTGCTTCCTTATATTTTTTCGCTGTTATGTAGTCTTTTGCTTTTTTCAGTGATTCCTCGGCTTTTGCAAGGAGATCAGGTACATAGACAGCGGCTTCCTTCTGCTTTGCATCTTCTATCGCCTTCTCTGCCTTTGCCATCTCCTCTGCAGGGGGTTTGGCACATCCTGTGAAAATTGCAAAAGAAACAATTAGGACTGCGATAAAAAACCGATAAAATTGACTTCTGTTCAGCATTCGAAACCTCCTGAAACAATTTTTGTGTATTTTAACACAAGAGAGGGCAAAAACCAAAAGGTAAAATTCAATTTTTGTGGTATGATACTTTCTCTGATAAAGAGATATGGAGGTATTGTTTTGAAAACACAAGTTGAAGTAATGATCGGCAATTATGCGATCGCGAGAGGCTTTGTGGAGGCAGGACTCGATTGTGCTGCTGCATATCCGGGAACGCCAAGTTCTGAGATTATTCCCGGCATTATCGAGTTCAACAAAAGGGAACAAGGCAATATATACATAGAGTGGTCTGTTAATGAAAGATGCGCCTTTGAGGTTGCCTTCGGGGCAGCCCTTGTGGGAAAACAGGCCGTCTGCATTATGAAGCAGGTAGGCCTAAATGTTGCATTTCCGTCCCTCCTGAAAGGAAAGAATAAGGCGATAAAAGGGGCATTTGTCATTGTCTCCTGTGATGACCCGGGACCACAATCATCCCAGACGGAACAGGATACGCGGCTCATTGCCGCCCTCTTCGGTATACCCGTATTTGATCCTGCATCACCGAAAGAGGCTGGAGATACGGCATTTTATGCCCTCAAGTATTCATTTGAACATAAGGTCCCGGTAATATTGAGATCAACCCACAGGGTGAGTCATGCGAGAGAGGCAATACCGGTTTTTCCGGCAGGGGCGAGAAAGGTTCTCCTTAATCAGGGTGTTCAGATCGGAAAAGGCAGCAAGCTGGGTATTATCGCATCAGGCATGAGCTGTTCCCTCGCTATAGACGTTCTTGAAGAACTCGGCGTTGAAGAGAACGTCTCCCTCTACAAGGCAGTGCAGATTTTCCCCCCTGATCCGTCCATGAATGATTTTGTAAGAGATATGGAGAAGATACTTGTTATCGAAGAAACTGACGCCGTGCTGGAAGGTTTAATCGACAAGGGCGACAAGGTATTCGGGAGGAGAAACCGCTATGTGCCGGGAGAAGGAGAGCTCACCTACGATGCGGTAAAGGGTATCATTGAGCGGGTTCTTGACGAGATGGGTTTGAGAAAGGAAAGGTTTCTCCCTGATAACGCAATCAAGGAGGCCTTAGCAACTATAGAGTTTTCTGCCCGGCCCCCGAAACTATGCGCCGGATGTTCTCACAGGGCTTCGTTTTATGCCATGAAACGGGCATTTCCGGATGCGGTTTTCCCCGGTGATATAGGGTGCTACACCCTTGGTATTTCCATGGGGGCGGTAGATACCTGCCTTGATATGGGCAGCGGTGTCAATTTTGCGGCCGGTTTCTATGATACCTTCAACCAGGATAATAATCTTATTCCCATTCTCGCATCAATCGGCGATTCAACATTCTTTCATGCATGTCTTACCCCGCTCTACGATGCGGCGCTGAAAGGGAAACGGTTTATACTTGTCATTATGGACAACAGCACCACGGCAATGACAGGGATGCAGCCAACCCCTCAACAGGGAAAGACTGCTGACGGAACATTGACCCGCCCAATCAGGATAGAGGATGTGATTGAGGGATTTGGCATCGATTTCCTGAGGATTGTCGACCCCTATGACATCCCCCTTATGATTGAGACGGTAAGGGAAGCGTATGCACACCTTGAGGGAAAGGGTAAGACCCCGGCTGTGATTATTGCGCGGAGAGGCTGTGTCCTTAATGAACGCGGGAGATCTCAGGGCAGTACATTCGACCTGACTAAGATGGAGAACGACTGCACAGGATGCAGGAGCTGCATAAAACTTTTTGACTGCCCTGCTATCTCATTTGATAAAGAAAAAGGGAAAATAACAATCGATGACGGACTCTGTACAAAATGCGGCATCTGTCTTTTTGCCTGTAAAGCGCAGGAACAGGGGAAGGGACTCAACAAGTTGAAAAGGCGGAAAAAATAAAAAGTAAGAAGTGAAAAGTGAAAAGCGGACAGGGTCTTTCAATAGTAATTATTACCAGAGACACGAAGGAGCTTTTAAGGGATCTCCTGAAGTCTATCGAAAAGGATGCCTCTTTCCTGCCCTTTCTTGCAGAGATTATCGTAATTGACAATGGATCAACGGATGGCACCCACGGGATGATCCACGACGATTTTCCTTCGGTATTGCTTGTGCGCAATGAAAAAAACATGGGGTTTGCTGCATCGGCAAACGAAGGGATTCGCAGTTCCACAGGAGATTACATATTTTTATTAAATTCAGACACCCTTCTAATAGGAGGGGAAGCACTGAAAATACTCCATTATATGATGGAAAACAAGGATGTGGGGATATGCGGTCCTCAGCTTGTCTATCCTGACATGCGTCTCCAGCGTTCTTTTGCAGGCACCCCGTCACTCCTCTCCGAGATAGTGCCTTTTCGCAGGTCCCGGTCTTTTCAGCTCAATACTCTTCATGGGGTCTCCAACACTGCTGCGGATGTAGCTTCCCTTATCGGGGCTGCAATAATGATGAGAAAAGAGGCACTCAGCAGGGTAAGTGGTTTTGACGAGCAGTTCTTTTTTTTCCTTGAAGAGACAGACCTCTGTATAAGGGTAAAAAAGGCAGGTTTCCGGGTCGTGCTCTTCCAGGAAGCAAAGGTGGTCCATTTCCAGGGGAAGACCGTGGGGAAGAATTGGGTTCGCGGCAGAATGGAGTATAATATCTCTATGGGCAAGTTCATTAAAAAACATTATTCTTCCTTCCACAGCACGTGCTTCCAGGCGATCAGGTTCATGAAGGCATTGGTTTTTCTTGTAGTGTGCACGCTACTGCCCCTCCTACTTGTGAAGAAACGGACAAGGAGGAGCTACCTGTATTATTTCAGCCTTGCGCGCTGGTATTTGTCGGGATGTCCCGATAACGCCGGATTACGGACTTATTCATGAAAAGGCACAGGCCATTAACAACCGGGTATCCCGTGAAAGAGGCGGGGAATAAAATCTATCTTGAAAAAGAGGTGCAGACATGCTCATTGCAATTATTCAATTTCCTCCCGTAAAAACCGGGAAAAATGCAGAGTTTCAGGAGTGGTTTGCCTGGTCGAACAAAGAGTTTGCAAAGATTAAGGGTTTTATAAGACGGCGGCTCCTGAAACCCGTAAAGGGGGACGCCTATGTTGTGATCATGGAGCTTGAGAGCACAGAAGTTTTTACCGCACTGCAGGGAAGCCCGGCCCACAGCGAGGCCGGCATGCGGGTTAAACCCCTCCTTGACGGTCTCCCGACCCCGGAACTCTACGAGATAATCATAGATCATGCATGATCTTCGTGATGTAAAGGGTAGTCGTTAACCCAACTTCATGCTAT
>PNOM01000043.1 GCA_013824835.1 Syntrophus sp. (in: bacteria)
GATTACATCCCTGTTGTATTGAAATTGCACAACAGCACAACGGTTGACGTCCTATATGAGTATGAATGAAACAGGTGAGTAAGAAATACACTCATAATAGTAGTGGAGTTCATTAATTATTGTTCAATTTCAATACAATTCGGCATACAATTAAGCGTGGCACAAAGATTGCTACATAAAACGATTGTAAAGGTTAATGAGTTATCCAATTAACGTATATTTTCTTGAAAATAATTAAAATTGATAATATAGTGATGATTACTCATGATAAAATCATTCAAATAGGGTTTTTAGGCGAAAGCGTGTAGTATCTGTCGGCCCATCGACATAATTTTTTATATTCTTTTATATTAAAGGGGGCATTTGATGGAAAAGATAAGATTTACCATTGATGGTAAGGCGGTAACAGGAAGTAACGGCCAAACCATTTTGGAGGTGGCTCTTGAGAACAATATTGATATTCCGTACCTCTGTTATCATCCCAGATTGAGTAAGAGCGGGGCCTGCCGGATATGTCTCGTCAGAATAAACGGCAAGATGTTAAAACCGTCCTGTTATGAGCAGATCGCTGAGGGAATTGATGTGGTCACTGAGGACGCAGATATTATTAAGTTAAGGAAATTTATTCTCGAGCTTCTCCTCTCTGAAGGAGATCACAACTGTCTTTACTGTGATGCGAACGGGGCGTGCGACCTCCAGGTTCTCATAAAGAGATATGATGTGGATCCTGCCGAGATTGACCTCGGAGTGAGGCGGGATCGTCTTGTGGACTATGTGTCAAGTCCGGCTCTTAAGAGAAACGAGAACAGGTGCATACTCTGCGGCAGGTGCGTGAGGGCCTGTAAGGAAGTCCAGGTCTCCAATGTGTGGGGTATTGCAGAAAGGGGGAGCCATTCACACCTCGTCGCGGATGATGATATGGCGATCGGTGAATCAAGCTGTGTAAAATGCGGGACTTGTGTACAACTTTGCCCGACAGGGGCCCTCAGTTATCAGACAGTCCTGGGCAGAGGGGTAAACTGGGAGCTTAAAAAAGAGTCGAGCATCTGCATCTATTGCGGAGTTGGATGTAAAATAGATTATTACACGAACAAGCAGGGTCTTCTTGTAAAGGCCCTTGGTAATGAGGACGGACCGAATAAGGGCCATCTCTGCATAAAGGGCAGGTTTGGTTTTGATTTTCTTCAGAACCCGAAAAGGCTGTCAAAACCGCTCATTAAAAAGGATGGCGCCTTTGTGGAGGCAGAATGGGATGAGGCCCTCGACCTTGTTGCAAACAGGCTGGGCGCCATTAAAGGGGAGCATGGTCCGGATTCAATTGCTGCGCTCTCTTCAGCAAAATGTACCAATGAAGAAAACTACCTTGTACAAAAATTTATGCGGGCAGTGGTGGGTACGAACAACGTTGACCACTGCGCCCGTCTCTGACACAGCTCTACCGTCGCCGGTCTGGCGGCAGTGTTCGGTTCAGGAGCAATGACCAATTCCATCAGAGAGATACCCTTGAGCGAAGGGTTTCTTGTAATAGGCTCTAATACTACCGAGAATCACCCGGTTATCGGGTCCATGATTAAGAACGAAGTAATTAATAAACAGAAGAAGCTTATTGTGGCAGATCCAAGAAAAATAGAGCTTGCCAGGTTTGCCGATTATTATTTCCAGATCAAGCCGGGAACCAACATAGCGATACTCAATGGTTTTATGCATGTGCTCATTAAAGAGGGTCTTTATAATAAGGCCTATGTAGAATCACGGTGCGAGAATTTTGAAGAATTGGCAAAGACCCTGGAAAGATATACCCCTGAATATGTGGCGGAGATATGCGGGTTGCAGAACCATGAAGACATAGTGAAGGCAGCGCGCCTTATGGCAGACCTTACACCTATGTCTCTCTACTATTCGATGGGAATCACACAATTTGTCTCCGGTGTCAATGGAGTAAAATCAACGGCAAATCTTCAGATGCTCCTTGGCAATATGGGTGTCCCGGGTGGTGGTGTGAATCCTCTCCGTGGTCAGAACAATGTCCAGGGCGCCTGTGATATGGGCTGTCTGCCGGCAACGTATCCTGCATATCAGCCTGTTGCAAGCGAAGAGAATAAGGAGAAGTTTGCTGATGCATGGGGGGCTCAGGCATTGTCCACGAAACCGGGACTCACACTGATGGAGATGATGAATGCAGCCCATGCCGGCCAGGTGAAGGCCATGTATATAATGGGAGAAAACCCGATTGTTTCAGACCCGAACCAACAGCATGTGATTGAAGCCCTTGAACGTCTCGATTTTCTTGTAGTGCAGGATATATTTCTCACAGAGACTGCGGCCTATGCCGATGTGGTGTTCCCTGCCTGCGCGTTTCTTGAAAAGGAAGGGACGGTATCCAACACGGAGCGAAGGGTTCAGCCTATGCACAAGGTCATTCCCCCATGGGGCGATGCAAGGGATGACTGGTGGATTACTACAGAGATAGCAAACAGGATGGGCGCTGGATGGCAATATGAAAGCCCTGCCGATATCTTTGCAGAGATACGGAAGGTTACCCCTTCCTATGCTGGTATTACTTATAAAAGAATAGAAAAGGAACTGATCCAGTGGCCCTGTCCCACAACGGATCACCCAGGAACCCAGTATCTCCATAAGGATAAATTTTCACGGGGTTTGGGGCTTTTTACAGCTATTGAATATACGCCTCCGGCTGAGGAAGTCGATAAAGAATATCCCATGATACTTACTACAGGACGGCTCCTTGAACACTTCCACTCCGGGACTATGACGAGGAATTCAAGGATACTTGATGAAATTGTGCCGGAAGGATTTGTAGAGATCAATCCAAACGATGCGACGAATATCAATATAGAGGATGGAGAGATTGTAGCCGTATCAACACGGCGGGGAAGCATCAGAATAAAGGCAAAGATTGCGGGGAAATCAAAACCGAATGTAGTCTTTATTCCTTTCCACTTCTTTGAAGCCTGTGCGAACAGATTGACTACCGACTCTCTTGACCCTGTATGCAAGATACCTGAATATAAGGTCTGTTCCTGCAAGGTGGAAAAGATACAGGCGTAAAGGGAACATGATAGCACCAGTATTTTTAAACAGTATAAATAATATTTACGAAAAAGGGAGGGAGTATGGCAAATAAACCAGCGGAAATTGTTCAATTAGCGGGAGATGCGGGAAAGTATAAGGGAAATCTTGGGGCTCCAAATTTTCTGGTAAGAAGTTTTATGGCCGGTCTTTTCATCGCAGTTGGCGGCGCTCTTTGTACGATCTGTTCAACAGGCCTTGAAAATACTATGGGTCCGGGATTCAGGGCGCTTGTCACTGGGGCTGTCTTCCCCGTGGGCCTCATTGCAATTGTACTCACCGGTATGTCCCTTTTTACCGGTGATACCATGCTTATACCTATGGCGGTGTTTCAGAAAAAATCGACATGGGGCAAGGTATATAATGCATGGTTCTGGGTATATATCGGCAACTTCATAGGTTCCCTTTTCTGGGCTTACCTGATGGTTGTAGGACCTTTCAGCGTGGGTGGAAGCCCGGAGGTAACGATATTCGGAAAAAATGCGATCGCTATAGCCCAGGCAAAAACACTACCTTATATGGCTGCGGGAACGATGGGTTACTGGTCTGCCTTTATGAAAGGCATTGCATGTAACCTCCTGGTAAACGTCGCTATACTCCTTGCCATATCATCCAAGAACATGGTGGGAAAATTCTTCGGAATATGGTTTCCCATCATGGCTTTTGTTTCATCAGGATTTGAGCATAGCGTGGCAAACATGTATTTTATTCCCGCAGGGATTATGCTGGGTGCAAATGTTACCTGGGGACAATTTATCCAATGGAATCTGATACCGGTGACAATCGGTAATATCGTCGGCGGATTTTTGTTCATAGGTGCGGTCTATTTTTACTCATTCAAGAAAGAAATATCTACTGCGTCACCAACATAATTGAAAGATTGCGTGTAATATAAGCCCCCGATCTTCCCTGACATGGAGTCGGGGGTTTCTATTTGTTTTAAAAAGAAGATTTTTTTAGTTGCGCTATTACTATCCTTTTGATATTCTTTTTTATTATATGGAAGCCCTGTTTTCGGTATAGTTTGTTTTAGAGGAAAAAACTGTGGCTGCTTCAGGGGTCAATGATGTTTGAGTGTTTGTTCTATTGGCCAAGGAGTTATAATTGTATACAGTCTTTAGTTAGTGTAAATAAATATTTTAATGGTGGTCAATTTTGATAAAAAGACTGTGTTTAGGGTTGTTGATTCTTATTGTGTTCACATTAACTGCATTTACAGCATACGGACAGACCCCTTTAGAAAAAGGTATAAAGGATTTTAAAGAAGAAAACTACGAAGAAGCCCTTGAAATGTTTATCGAGGCGCGCAAACTTGAACCGACCTCAACAACGGCGGCCTTTTACCTCGGGCTTACCTATAAAATCACAGAAAACTGCAAAGATGCAGTGCCCCATCTGCGGGATGCCGTTACCTTTACGCCACCTATCAAGGAAGCCCTTGTAGAGCTTATCGATGCATTGTATCAGACCAATAGTCTTGATGAAGCAAATAAGTGGATAGAAATAGGAGAAAAAGAAGGAGTATCCCCGGCACGAATCCAGTTTCTGAAAGGGCTTGCCCTTCTCAAGGAGAATAAGTACGTTGACGCCATTACTGCCTTTGAAAGGGCAAAGGATATGGATAAGTCTGTTGCCCAGGCAGCAGACTTTCAGATTGCCAATGCCTATATGAAGATAGGGAAGATAAAGGATTCTCAAAAGCGTTTCAAATCATTGATTACCATTGACCCCACATCAGACCTTGCAACCTATGCGAGAGACTATGAGAGGGCGGTAACAGACAAGCTGTATGCAGAACGGCCCTTCAGGTTCAGCGTCGGCATCGGCTATAAATACGATTCTAATGTGAATTCACGGCCTACATCAGGCACAATCCTGGACGATCCCAATTATAGTTCTGCAGTCTCCGGACAGGAAGATACGGCCCTGAGTGCGACCATCCGGGCTCTCTATATCGCGCCCTTCTCTTTCAAGACCCCATACAGCCTCTCTGTCCAGTACTCCCTTTTTTTAGATAGGTACATGAGAAGGGATGATTACAATATGGCCCAGCAGTCTGTCAGTGTTACCCCGGGGTACAGCTTCAAAAAGGTTGCCTTTACCGTACCCCTTATATTTGGTTATATCAACCTCCAGAGGGACATTGGCTCAGACTTTCTGAATAAGCTTAGCTGGTGGCATCAGACCAAGTATCTTATTACCACGGGTCTTACTCCTACGGTAAGGTATATGGTCAACGAAAAGAACATCCTGGACCTTACCTATGGGTATATGAAGAACACATTTTACTATACCTCTGATTACAACAGACCGCTCGATCCCAACGAAAACCGGGATGGTGCGAGCAATAGCGGCTCCCTCGGCTGGACATATCTGTATAAAGAAGGAAAAGGGCTCTTTGCCCTCAAATATACCTACACGGATATGGGGACACAGGGGAGGAACTGGTCGTATAATGAAAACAGATTCAGCCTGAGCTTTATCTACCCGTTGAAGAAAAATCTTAAGCTTCAATACTCGTCGGATGCTGCTTTTACCAGTTATAAATACGTAAATACGATCTTCAATGTCAAGAGAAGGGATGAAACCTACGCAAATTCCATCGGTCTCATTTATACCTTTATCAAGAACACAGACCTTATAGGTCAGTATACCTACATTAAGGACAACAGCAACATCAGTACCTATGACTATAGCAGGTCTGTTGCTACTATCGGCATAGAGTACAGGTTTTAGTGAGGTTATTATGAAAAGATATATCGCTGTATTTCTTGTCCTTGCTTCCCTCGTCTTTCTATCTTTTGCAAGCCTTTCTCATGCTGTCTTGGCTGGCAAGATCAGTCTTGTCCAGGGCAGGGTAGATGTCCTTAAATTGGGGAAGAACCTTGCCGCACCGGTTAAGGCGGGGGACCAGGTTGATATAGGCGATATTTATCGGGCAAAGAGTGATGGCAGGGCGGAAATCATCTTTCTTAACAATAACATATTGAAGATTGCCCCCAACACGAGGGCTGAGATAAAAGAGGCCATGGTGGCAGAGGGTAAGAGCAGCACGGTTATTAAGCTCCATCGCGGGCGTGTCCAGGCCATCTCCAGCGAAGAATTTACAAAAAAGGTCGCTGCCTTTGCAGAGGGCAATAAGTTTGAAGTTCATACCCCCAATGCTGTAGCAGGGATCAGGGGCTCCAACAAGATCGTTTCTTATCTGCGGGGAATAACAGGGACTCTATTTATCACCGGCAGGGGATACATGTTCAACCCGAATGACCCCCAGAGAAGAATGGTAACTATCATTGGCGGTCATATATCCTTTATTTCCAGTAGCTTTGCTTCTCCTACAATGCCGAGGATCGCAACAGACCAGGAAATCGCCCTCCAGGTGAATGTGTTTATTTTTGCAGTCCAGCCTCAAGGGGCGCCACCAGGCGGTGGTACTGCCCCCGGGGCTGCCAATGATGCACCTTTCGAGGCTTCGGGGTTGTCCGGAACTGCACCTGCCCCGACCACTTCTGCCCCGGCTGGTACCGAGGTTGCAGGTACGTATACCAATGCCAATATTGCAACAGTAATCATGGTGTATGTACCACCGGAACCTACACCAACCCCAACCCCTACCCCTACACCTACTACCAACAGCTTTAAAAGTGATATAGTTTCTCAATCCCTGTGGGATTATTCGAGGCCGCATTTATATGCTCCCCCTGCCTGGCAGACGAGCAGTTCCATTAATGCCACCCTGGAAGGTACAGGCTCGTTATGGACCCAGGGAACCCTGGTCCCTGTGACGATGACAGGTGAAGATACCGGCGGCGGCGGTTACGGTGGGGGGAAGATTGTGAGCGCTATAATTTTCAGTCAGAATAATTCGAATACGAATAAAACCACCAGTGACGGAGGTGCTTACTATGGAATAATGGGCGGGTCCGGAGAAAATGGCAATGCAACAGCCAAGGTAGTGAATGTGTATATTGACCCCCTGGGTAATGCCGGGTATATAACAGGCACCCTTGCCGGACCGACAAACACAGGTGCCGGTAACGCATTCGTGCTCGATGGTACATTATCAAGCGCCACAATCGCATCCAACACGGGTGTTCTGCCTGAAAACCTTTTCGCCGGCATAAACACCTTTTCTTATCCGGGCAATGTTATATCCGGCAATGGCTCATTTGCTGACGGGGGATCAATTTTTATTTCAAATACCAGCATAAGAGACAATATATATTATCGAGGGATTCCAAATCAGCCGTGGGGAATATGGGATACCCAGTTAGGTTTTACATACGCAGGCACTACCAATAATGATTGGACGATATCATTAAATATGGATTCTCCTTTTAAGGTAGACAGGCTGGAGATACTGGGAACACAGTGGCTTAATAATAAGCTGGAAGGCACGGTAAGCGGATACGGCGCCGGCAGAAACTTTAACGGCCAGGACGGTCGTACCTGGCTCTATTTCGGCGATATTGTCGGTTCCTTTAATCCGACGGTAATGACAGCCCAGGCTATTCTTAACGGCATGGGGATGAATTCGAATAAATTTCTTGAACTGGCTGCAACCGACGCGGGCAGGACAAGCCTGCTGCAGCTCAATATCCCCTGCATTGAGGTGGGAAGCGTAAACCTCATCGGTGCAGGGAATAACCTGACCGTTGCCATGAATGATGTGAAGTTCTTTTCAACAACCGCGGGCAGCGCACCCCAGGTGTGGGCTGTCGGACCCGGGAATGTGAACGGTACCTATACGGCTGCTCCGGTTATTAATACGCCTTTTAATATAAGCGGCGGCGGTCTTACCGCAGATTTTAATGTCTCGCGATGGGATATGACTACAAGAAATTGGACAGCTGCTATCAACAATGGAACAGGTAATCTTGGCGGAGGCAGTTATAACGGCCCTGTCGATTTTAAAGGCGCAGCCGCTGGCACTATAACGCCCACGACCGGCGCCTTTTCCGGTACTGCAGCGGGTGTAGCAAAAAGTGGGGCAGCGCCTGGTTTTTAAATAAATATGATAAAAAGAACAATTATCTTCTGTTTCTTCATATGGGGTGCTTTCTATTGTAATATCACCTTGATTTCAGCTCAGGAACTCAAAATAGGAGTCTTCGATATTCAGAGGATACTGCGGGAATCGAAGACTATTAACAACTACCGCCAGGAACTGCTCAAAAATATGGAGGTAAAGAGAAAGCCCCTGTTTGACAAAGAGGGGTTCGTAAAGGCCCTTGATGATAAACTCAAGAAAAACGATAATACCCTGTCTTCCGGCGACAGAAGGGTTATCGAGGAAAGACTTGCCAATGAAGTCAAGGAATTGAGGAGGATGAAAGAAGATATTGATATTGAAACCCGGAAGATGGACCAGGGGGTGGTCCAGAAATCTGTCAGGGATATTGACGGAATTACGAAAAAGATAGCTGATGCTGAAGATTACACCATTATTTTCGAGAGGAATGCCGCAGGCATTGTCCACTTTAAAAGTACGATTGATATAACAGATAGGATACTGGAACAGCTTAAGTGATATTGATTACTTCTCGCTGAAAATCACCGCTTCTTTCTCTTCGCACTCAATAATAAAGGATTCCTCTCCTTCCTTTAAGGAAGACAGGGCATAGATTGCAACAGGCTCGGCCTTGCCTTTCACTGCAACCCGGTCAAGTCCTTCAACCTTTAATTGCCACATTTTATGCTCAGCAATGAGATTCCGTATCGCATCAAGGGTTGATCCTGTAATAATCATGTCTGCGCTGTATTTTCGGGTAAGCCCCTCTACGCGGGCCCCAAGGTTTACATTGTCGCCGATGACCGTATAATCCATCTTTTTCCCTTCAGCGCCGATATTGCCTACAATGACCTCCCCTGTGTTGAGCCCGAAACCGGCATAAAGAGGCACCCTCCCTTCGGACTTCCATTTTTCCTGAAGTTCATTCAACCTCTTTGCCATATGAAGGGTACATCTGACAGCAAGTTCTGCATGGTTTTCCTGGGGTAAAGGCGCACCCCAGAAGGCGACAATTTCATCCCCCACAAATTTGTCAAGGGTGCCCTCCCATTGAAAAATGATGTTTGTCATCTCTCCGAGATATTCGTTAAGGATTGTTACAACCTGTTCAGGGGCGTGTTGCTCTGAAAAGGTTGTAAAACCCCTCACATCCGAGAAAAGCACGGTTATCTCCCTTCTCTCGCCGCCGAGTCTTGCAAGGTTCGGATTTTTGATAAGCTCATTCACGACCCTTTCTGTCACATAGCTTGAGAACATGCCCCGTATTCTTTTGGCATACCGTTCTTCCGTTGCATACCGGAAGGCTGTTACCACGAGATAGGTGATCAGTATACTGGTTCCGGAATAACTGAGGTCAATCCACAGATGTTTCCGGAAAAAGAAATAATGGGTAATCAGGTAGAGGGCGCCGATAAAAACAGAGGAGAGTATCGCGCCGGATACTGCCTTCAGCCTTACTATCAAAAGGGAGAATATGATGCCGGAGATGAGGATAATCATCATGTTTGTAAGGTTTGTGATCTTCCGGACAAAATCCTTATTTAGGATCGAGGCAATAACATTCGCATGTTTTTCAATACCAGGCATGATATCCATGGGGGTAACCCGCAAATCGTATATACCTACAGCAGTAGCGCCAAGGAGCACAATCCGGCCTTTTACATCTGATGAGGCAACCTTTTTTTCGATAACGTCAAGGGCTGATATATACGGGAAAGTCCCTGCTGGTCCGTAGTAATGAATCAAGGCCCTGCCCCAGATATCAGTAGGAATAAAAGTATCTCCCAACTGGATGCCCTCTGTTGCCTTCAGGATCATGGCCTCCATGGGTAAGTCCATAAAAAGCCTTGCTGCCTGGAGGTCTATGGACGGCAGCATCTCTTCGTCAAACTTTATTGCCATAATCTCATGCCTGAGTGACCCGTCTTTATCAGGAATCATATTAATATGGCCAAGGATCTTTGAAGAGGAGGCAATCTTTTTTATTGGCAGCAGCGCATTCCTGGCGCTTATAGGTTGGTGTGTTTTAAACATATCGTGCCGTCCCATGGGGAAAGCATTATCATAGAGTATATCCTCGGTTATTTTGCCTTTTTCTCCCCAGAAATCAAACACAATAGGGAGGATAACATTTCCTGCTTTTTTAATGGATACTGAAAGCATATCATCGTCTTTCGAAGGCTCACTGAAAGCAATATCAACGACAATGACCTTTGCCCCCATGTCTGCTAAGGAGTCGATTATGGATGCTATCCTGCTTCTGTCCCAGGGCCACCTTCCTATTTTTTCAAGACTTTTATCGTCTATTGCTACAATGACAACCTCTTTTGACGGTGCCTCCTTGCCTTTGATGGTATACCTTACATCATAGAGGAGAAGCTCAAGGCGTTCGAGGGGTACAAATTTGATAAGAGCAAACGCAGCAAATATGAGGGTAATTATGATCCCGATTATGGTTGGAATGAGTGTTTTTCTCATTGTTTAATATTAAAAGGTTTCACGTATCACTTCCTCGATGGTGGTTACACCATTCTTAATCTTGATGAGCCCGCTCTGTCTCAGTGTTATCATGCCCTCTTCAATAGCCTTTCTCCGCATTTCCGAGGCGTTCGCATGGGTGAATACCAGTTCCCTGATAGGGGGTGTGACCGGCATTATCTCAAAAAGACCGATACGACCCTTGTATCCCGTATTGTTGCACCTGCTGCACCCGTTTCCCTTGTATATGCGTACTGTATTGGCATCTTCTTCAGAAAAACCTATATTCATGAGGGCCCTGGGGGGGTGGGCCATTTCTTCTTTACACTCAGGGCAGATTTTACGGACAAGACGCTGGGCAGCAATAAGGATTACTGAGGTTGCCACAAGAAAGGAGTCGATCCCCATATCTACAAGGCGGGTAATGGCAGAAGGTGCATCATTCGTGTGGAGGGTCGATAATACAAGATGTCCCGTAAGGGAGGCCTTGACTGCAATCTCCGCAGTCTCATTGTCCCTTATTTCTCCCACAAGTATAACATTCGGGTCCTGACGAAGGAATGAGCGCAACACGGAAGCAAAAGAAAGACCGATACCCTCTTGAACCTGAACCTGATTGATTCCGTTAATATTAAACTCAACGGGGTCTTCGACGGTCATAATATTTACCTCAGGGGTATTGATCCTGCCTATGGCGCTATAGAGGGTGTTTGTCTTGCCTGAGCCTGTAGGGCCTGTCACGAGTACCATGCCCCACGGCTTGAAGATCGCCTCTTCGAAGTTATTGAGACTTTCCGGTTCAAAGCCGAGCCTCCTCATATCGAGCATTAATCCTTCTTTATCGAGGAGGCGCATAACAATTTTCTCGCCAAAAAGGGTAGGGGTTGAAGAGACCCGGATATCAAGGCTCTTCATGCGGCCGTCAAGTTTCATCTGTATCTTTATCCGTCCATCCTGGGGCAAACGCTTCTCGGCAATATCCATTCTTGATAATACCTTTATCCGGGAGCTGACCCCGTCCTTATATTTCAAGGGCAATTTAATAATTTCATAGAGCACCCCGTCAATACGATAGCGTATCCTCACTTCATTTTCGTAGGGTTCTATATGGATATCGCTGGCGCCTTTTTTGATGGCCTCGGTAAACATATGATTGACGATCTGTACCACAGGGGGCTGTTTGGCATCGGACTCCAGCTTTGCTACATCTCCTGTCTCTTCTTCTTCGATGATCTCAAGAGAGACATTATCTGTTGCCCCAAGATCATCCATCAGTTTTTTCAATTCAAGATTATGGGTTGTTCCGTAATATTTCTCAATGGCTGCTGCTATCTCTGTTTCAGATGTCAGGAGGGGTTCTATATCATAACCGGTAAATATTTTTATTTCTTTGAGGTCGAAGATCTTGGTAGGATCGACTATTGCTATGGTCAGTATATTGCCCTTTTTTCTGACAGGCATGATATTGTATCTTCGAACCGTGTGAAGGGGAAGAAGACTGATGACGTCTTCATCTATTTTGGTGTTTTCAAGGTTGATCATAGGAATGCCGAACTGTTTTGACAGGGCCTCATAAATGCCCTGCTCCGTTGTAAGGCCCATCCTTACAAGGGTTTCACCTATTCTTCCCCCTTCGATAGTTTGAGTTTTCAGCGCTTCGTCTAATTGTTTTTGAGTAATGAATGACATCTTTTCGAGAAGCTCGCCTAAACGGAATGCCATGACCTGTTCCTTGTTTTCATAGAGTCTCCAGATAGAAAAAGAGATGTTTTCATAATAGGTCCTATTGTGCCTATATGTTGTCTCAATAATTTACTATTATAGTCAGCTATATTGCAAGCTATCGCTGCTGCGTTCCCTGATCAGGCTGAGAATGATGCCTCCTGACACGAAGAGGAGGATAATTGAAAGGATTGAATACCGTGTGCTGCCGGTAACAATGCTTGTCCACCCCATAAGAAAGGGTCCCAGGACAGCAGCGAATTTACCGACCATGTTATAGAAACCGAAAAACTCTCCTGCGCTTTCACGGGGTATAAGCCGGGCAAAGAATGAACGGCTTAAAGACTGGACGCCACCCTGGACAAGGCCGATGACTATGGCGAGAACGTAGAACTCGAAGAGATGTTTCATGAAAAATCCCCAGACAGCAACTACAATGTAGACCGAAATGCCGATGAGAATACCTGTTTTTGTCCCGAATTTTTCCCCTATTTTTCCAAAGGCTATTGCAGCGGGAAAACCGACAAATTGGGTAATGAGCAAGGCCTTAATAAGGCTGGTGGAATCAAACCCCAGGGACATACCGTAATCGACAGCCATCAGGACAATCGTATCAACACCATCGATGTAAAGCCAGTATCCAATAAGAAACTGGAATGCAACACGGTGTTTTCTAAGCTCATTAAAACTGGCCTTTAACCCCTGGAACCCTGTGAGAACCGACTTTATTCCCCCCTGGCCAGTCCCGGTGTTCGGCTCATCAACGAAGAGAAGGATAGGGATGGAGAAGACCCCCCACCATATTGCGACACACACAAAAGAGACGCGCACGGCCTCGCCCGTACTGGCCAGGCCAAAGAATGCGGGTTTCAGTGTCATCCATACATTAAGGGCAAAGAGAATGCCTCCGCCGAGATAACCGAGTGAATAGCCGAGGGATGAGACGATATCCATCCTGTTCTTTTCTGCCACACTTACAATAAGTGAATCATAGAAGATGTTCCCTCCTGCAAACCCGATATACGCGAACATGTATATCATCATGGCCGAAGTCCACTGACCTTTTGCAAGAAAACTGAGAGAGCCTGTCATGACAACTCCCATCATCATAAAGAAAAAGAGGAATTTTTTCTTGGCGCTTCCCTTGTCGGCAATAAACCCAAGGAAAGGCGCCATAATTGCTACAACAGTGCCTGCGATGGAGTTTGCGGTGCCGAGATAAAAGGTGCTCATGTGAATGTCAGTGCCGGTGCTCCAGTATTGTTTGAAGAAGATTGGAAAGAAGCCTGCCATAACGGTTGTGGCAAATGCAGAATTTGCCCAGTCGTAAAAGGCCCAGGAGAGTACTTTTTTTAGATCGTAATTCCGGCTCAAAAACCCCCTTTTCAATCCAAATGATTCCCCTTAGCTTGCTGAGGGGTATAACAACATTCCCTCGCCCCTTGCGGGAGAGGGAAGGGTGAGGGGGATAGGGTTCTCATTCCTCTGATACCCCGTTGCTTGCGGAGGAGAGGTTCATTTGGTCAAATCAATCCTCAAACACAACTTTTCGGAAATTTCTCTTACCTACCTTGATGATTAACTCGTCTCCGGTAGGCACATCTTCGGTATTTATTTTATTGCCATTTATGGTAACGCCCCCCTGGGTAATCATCCGTTTTGCCTCTGAAGAGGAAGGGACCATGCCTATACGGGTGAGGAGCCTGGGGAGCCTGTTTGCGGCCTCCGCCCTTGAAACAGTTACGATCTCAATGTCCTCGGGAATCTCCTTATTTTTGAATATGCGCTCAAAATTATCATAGGCAGACGCGGCTTCTGATGGGCCATGGAATCGCGTAATCATCTCCTGTGCAAACCTGACTTTGGCATCCTTTGGATGGACTTCGCCGGTCTGGATGCCCTTTTTCAAGTCATTTAATTCATTCAGTGATATATCGCTCAATAGCTCGTAGTATTTAAGCATCAGTTCATCTGATATAGACATAAGTTTGCCGAACATAGTGTCCGGAGATTCGTCAATGCCGACATAGTTCCCATAGGTCTTGCTCATCTTGTTGACCCCGTCTGTGCCCTCAAGAAGGGGAACAGTGAGGACTATCTGGGATTCCTGACCGTAGACCTTCTGTATATCTCTTCCCACAAGAAGATTGAATATCTGGTCTGAGCCGCCGAGCTCCACATCTGCCTTTAAGGCAACAGAGTCATAGGCCTGAACCAGTGGATAAAGGAATTCGTGGACGCTTATGGAGAGGTTATTCTGATATCTTTTTTTGAAGTCATCCCTCTCGAGCATTCGTGCGACCGTATACTGGGCGCATAGCCTGATCATGTCAGCCGCATTCATGGCCTCCATCCATTCGCTGTTAAACCTGATCTCCGTTTTATCAGGATCGAGTATCTTGAATACTTGTTTTTTATATGTTTCCGCATTCGCCATCAGCGCTTCTTTGGTGAGGGTAGGGCGCGTCTCAATTCTGCCGGTGGGGTCCCCGATAAGGCCTGTAAAATCTCCAATGAGAAAGATTGCTGTATGGCCAAGTTCCTGAAATTGCTTAAGCTTCTGAATAACAACTGTGTGTCCGAGATGGAGGTCCGGCGCAGTGGGGTCCATACCGAGCTTGACTCTGAGGGGTCTTTTTTCTGACCGTGCTTTTACAAGTTTTTTTCTGAGATCATCCTCGTTGATGATGTCAACGGCACCTCTTTTGAATACCTCTATCTCGTCATTGATGTCCATGGCTCGCTCCATTCCTGTTATTAAACTTTCTGCTTTATTCTTTCAATCCGGAGGCATCTGTTGCCTGATGCTGCAATGGTTACAATAACACCCTGAACCTCAACATCATCCTTTCCTACTTCGAATTTATGGGGCAACTGAGTAATAAACTTTTCCAGAACGCCGACCTTATCCATCCCTATTACAGAATCAGCGGGGCCGGTCATGCCCGCATCGGTAATATACCCCGTGCCCTTTGGCAGAATCCTCTCGTCTGCTGTTTGAACATGGGTGTGAGTGCCGAACATTGCCGCAGCCCTCCCATCGAGAAACCATCCCATTGCGATCTTTTCAGAGGTGGCTTCAGCGTGAAAATCTACAATTAAAGGGATAGTGGGGTCCGTGCGGTTGATCAGTTCTTCCATTGCGCGGAAAGGACAATCAAGGGGATTCATGAATATGCGACCCTCAATATTTGCAACACCGAGGGTTTTCCCGTTTTTTCTGATCACCGTGTAACCGAAACCAGGTGTGCCTGAAGGATAGTTCAAAGGCCTGATTACACGCTGTTCTTCCATGAGGAAGGGCATGATATCCCGCTTTTTCCATATGTGATTTCCCGTGGTGATTATATCGACGCCGTAGGATAACATCTCAACTGCAAGGGATGGGGTAATGCCGATGCCGCCCGCCAGATTCTCTCCGTTTATGATCCTGAAATCTACCTCAACGGTTTTAATGAAATGCTCGACGGCCTTACGCCCCGGCTTCCCGATTACATCGCCAAGGAATAGAACCCGTATGTCATTTGGCATATTCTACTGCTCGTGTTTCCCGTATTACAACTATCTTAATCTGACCGGGGTAAGATAAATCGGATTCTATCTTTTTTGCAATATCCCTTGACAGGGTATAGGTGACATCATCGCTTATTTTCTCGCTGTTCACAACAATCCTGATCTCTCGCCCTGCCTGGATGGCATAGGATTTTTCGACCCCTCCAAAGCTGTTTGCAATGCGCTCCAATTCATCAAGCCTTTTTATGTAAGTTTCGAGCATCTCCCGTCTTGCGCCGGGACGGGCGCCGGAGAGTGCATCTGCTGCCTGGACTATGACGTCAAGCAGGCCTGATGCAGGCACGTCCTCATGATGGGCAAGGATTGAATGGACAATCTCTTCTTTTTCACCGTATTTCTTTGCAAGGTCTGCGCCTATAGATGCATGGGAGCCCTCTATTTCATGGTCTACAGCCTTTCCAATGTCATGGAGAAGCCCCGCCCTTTTTGCCTCTTTTACGTTTACCCTCAATTCAGAGGCAATGACGCCGCAGATAAAGGCTACCTCAAGGGAATGCTGATATATGTTCTGGGCATAGCTGCTTCGGTACTTAAGCCTTCCGAGGAGCTTTACCAGCTCTATATGAACGTTGTGAACGCCCAGATCAAATACTGCCTGCTCTCCGGATTCTTTTATCTTATTCTCCATCTCCTCTGCAACCTTGGAGACGATCTCCTCGATTCGCGCAGGGTGAATCCTGCCGTCGCTTATGAGTCGTTCTATTGCTACTCTTGCAACCTCTCTCCGTATAGGGTTAAAGCAGGAGAGTATAACCGCCTCAGGTGTGTCGTCAATGATAATGTCCACACCAGTCGCTGCTTCAAGGGCCCTGATATTTCTTCCTTCCCGTCCTATAATTCTCCCCTTCATCTCTTCATTGGGGAGGGTGACCACGGAGACCGTATCTTCACCCACGTAATCTCCCGCGTATCTCTGGATGGCAAGGGCAATGATCTCCTTGGCTTTTTTGTCGGATCGTTCCCGCGCCTCTTCTTCAATCTTTTTACATAATTTCACGGCTTCGTATTTTGCTTCGTCTTCCATCATCTGCATGAGTATCTTTTTTGCTTCTTCTGCAGTCAGCCCTGATAGCCTCTCAAGCTGTTCCTTTTCTTTCAGGAGGAGATTGTCGTATTCCTTAATTCGTATGTCGAGCTGGGAATGTTTATTCGAAAGATCCCGGTCTTTTTTAAGAAGGTCCTCTTCCTTCTTATCGAGACCCTCTGTTTTTTTATCGATATTTGATTCTTTCTGGGCGAGTCTTCTTTCCGAATTTTGCAACTCAAGTCTTCTTGACTTAACTTCCTGTTCAAGCTCGGTATTTGCCTTTATAATGATATCTTTTGCCTGAATAGAGGCTTCCCGCGTTAGAACATCAGCTTCCTTCTTCGCATCATCGAGGATCTTTTTACCGATTTTCTCGTATTCACCGATTTTCTTTTTCTGGACAAAACGGGCGAGAATAAACCCGATGAATAGAGCTATGGCAGAGCATATAAATAGATAGAGTACGTTTATATTCAAAATTCCCCCTTTTTAACTGCATATAGGGGGTTAGTATGAAGAGGAAAAAACCTTTATATTTTTCAGAATGTCCTTAAAGCTATGTTCTACCTCCAAACAACAAAAGGTTATTTATATCAAATTCCATTTTCCTCAACAACTACCCCTGTGTATTACAACCCCCCGCAATGCCGTGTAAATAATAAAATCTTGAACCTCTCGTAAATGTGGGCACCACTTTGTTGCTTCAGGCTTCTCGCCGAGGCGAGCATGCACACCGCAACATAGAAAGGCTCCCGAAAAAGAGGTGTTGGTTCTAAGCTTACCATTTATCACGCGCATCGCAGGGAACCTCAAATTCTTCAACCTTTTTTAAGAGCCTCATAGCTCTTCCTTCAAAACGCTCAGCCTGTTCTCTCATAAGAAGGTGCTCGTCGGAAAGCTCCATCATGGCCATAATAACCGCATTTATGGTATTTACAATGCCATAATTCTTTACAACGAAATTAACCTTCTCATCGACAAAACTGGCTACTTTTTTAATCCGTGCTTCATCTTCGCCTATAAAGGTGAATGGTTGATTTAGTATCCTAACCTCAACCTTTTTTTCCATCTACACCTTTATACCTCTACCTTTTCTACCTTTTCGAGAAGCTTGGTAACCTTATCGATTATCACTTCCCGCTCGTTCTTCACGGTTGTGACCTTCTCCAATAAATCCTTGTTTTCTTTTTCAAGGGTTTGAAGTTTCAATACAGTTTTATCATGCTCCTCTTTCATAGATAAATAGTGCGCAATGAGGTTATCAATCTTTTCTTCCAGTTCGACTATTTTTGTTTCGCTAAACAATTCCATGCCTCATTAATTATCGCTTTTTTGCTCAAAAGTCAAGAATAAAAGGCAAGCCTTAATAAAGGGGTCGATGTCTCCATCGAGCACTGCTTCCGCATTGTGGAGCTCTGTTTTAGTCCTGTGATCCTTGATAAGTTTGTAAGGATGGAGCGTATAGGAACGAATCTGACTTCCCCAGGAGATGTCCTTCTTCTCTTTGTTCAGGGTATTCATCTTTTCTTCCTGCTTCTTTTTCTCGAGCTCATATATCCTCGATTTTAATATGGCCATGGCAATAGCCCTGTTCTTGTGCTGAGAACGCTCGTTTTGACATTGGACGACAATCCCTGTAGGTAGATGGGTGATCCTTATGGCCGATTCGGTCCTGTTTACATGCTGTCCCCCTGGCCCGCTTGAACGGAACGTGTCTACCCTCAGGTCTTCTTCCCTTATGTCCACCGGAATATCCTCTGCAAGTTCAGGATAGGCATAGACAGATGCAAAGGAGGTGTGACGCCTGTTGTTTGCGTCGAATGGGGAAACCCTTACCAGCCTGTGAATGCCTACTTCACACTTAAAATAGCCGTATGCATAAGGTCCTTTGAGTAGAAAGGTCACGTTTTTAATGCCTGCTTCTTCGCCCTGAAGCATATCAACAACCTGTGTCTCAAGCCCCTTCCTTTCAGCCCACTTCAGGTACATTCGGAGGAGCATTTCTGCCCAGTCCTGGGCTTCTGTCCCGCCTGCCCCGGCATTTATGTATATTATGGCATTGTTCTGGTCGTTTTCCCCGCCCAGCATCCTCTCAATTTCATAACTGCTCAAAGATTCTTCGAGGGCATTAACACGGGATTCAAGTTCCTCCAGGTCCTTTGGATCTTCGGTCTCCTTTGCGATCTCGCTCATTATGAGGATCTCTTCGAGGTCCTTCTCCTTTTGGGCCCACCGCGCGACCTCTTCCTGAAATCGGGCTCTTTCCTTTAATGTTTTTTGTGCCTTTTCCTGATCGTCCCAGAAATCCTTGGCTGAGATGTTTTTATCAAGCGTGACTATCTGTTCGTTGATGGCAGGGAGGTCAAAGATAACCTCTGAGCGAGGTCATTCTTTCAAGTAATGCGTCTATCTTGCCTTTAATATCATCTATCATATGACACCAACCCTTTTGTTGTAATTATTACATCGGCAATTAAACATATTAAGAATCGTCATGCCGGGCTTGATCCGGCATCCAGTGTTTTTGCTGGATTCCGGCTTTCGCCGGAATGACATAAATTTCTCTGTTTAATTGCTGAGTTAATATTTTCTCCCGATTCTTCTTGCAACCTCTGCCCCGAAAACGGAACATTTTACAGGGTCTACCCCTACCATCTGCCGTGCCAGATCATAGGTTACTATGCCGTCACGTATTGTCTCCTCTATTGCCCTTTCAAGAAGGTCGGATGCCCGGTCAAACCCCATGTGTTTGAACATCATGGCCCCGGAAAGAAGAAAGGAGGCGGGGTTGATCATATCCTTCCCGGTATATTTCGGGGCGCTTCCGTGGGTTGGTTCAAAGATGGCCGTATGATCACCTATATTGGCGCCTGGAGCGACTCCTAATCCGCCAATCAGGGCGGCGCAGGCATCTGAAAGATAGTCGCCATTCAGATTGGGGCAGAGCAGTATATCGTAATCTTCCGGTCTTAATATGACTTGCATGAACATGTTATCTGCAATCCTGTCGTTGAAGAGCAGGGTGCCGTTCTGTCCGTCAAAAGTGACAGGAGGAGTATACTCCCCGGCCATTTCATAGGCCCACTCCCTGAATGCCCCTTCGGTAAATTTCATGATATTGCCCTTGTGGACGACCGTGATGGATCTCCTGTTGTTCTTAATTGCATAATCTATTGTCCACTTAACGAATCTACGGGTAGCGCCTCTGCTTATAGGTTTGACACCCACACCGGTATCTTCCGGAAGGGAGACATTCATAGTTTCTTTCAAGAAAGAGAGAAAGACGCGGGCCTCATGAGTCCCTTCTTTCCATTCAATCCCTCTGTAGATGTCCTCAGTATTTTCCCGAAAAATCAGAAAATTTACCATCTCCGGTTTTTTAAGAGGACTCGGAAGGCCTTTAAAATATCTGACGGGTCTTATGCAGGTGTAAAGGTCAAATATCTGTCTGAGATATACGTTTACACTCCTGAAGCCGCCGCCTACCGGGGTAGTAAGGGGACCCTTAAGGGCAACCCCATGTTTCTTAATTGTTTCAATGGTGGCTTCCGACAGGAGGACACCTTCCTTGTCGAGGGCTTTAAGTCCTGCCAACAGGGGAACCCATTGTATCCTTTTTTCGCCTTCTGATCCCTTGATGAGGGCTTCTTCAAGGGACTCCCGGGATGCGTTCCAGATATCTTCTCCTGCACCGTCTCCTGAGATATAAGGTATTTCTATAATCTCGCTCAAATTTGAAATCCTCCGTGTTTCATGATGTACTGGTCCAGTCCTCCCTCATTAAGGATGTTCCTCATAATGGGAGGAAGGGGCGGGAACCTTTTCTCTCCTCCCCTGGTTATATTGAGGAGCTGTCCCTCGTCTACTCTGATCTCCAGAATATCCCCTTCAGCGATATCATCTGTATTGCAGATAATGGCTGCGAGACCCACATTGATCGCATTTCTGTAGAATATGCGGGCAAAGGAATGTGCTACCACAGCATCTATGCCCGCCATTTTTATAATGACCGGGGCATGCTCCCTGCTTGAACCAAGTCCGAAATTTGCGCCGCCGACAATGATGTCGCCTTGTTTCACCTTTTCGTGGAATCCTGGTGCAATATCATCGAAGAGGTGTTTCTTCAGTTCCTCAAGGTTTGACCGTAGATGATAAAACCTTCCTGGTGTAATATGGTCAGTGGAGATATTGTCTCCGAATTTCCATGCCTTACCTGTGAGTATCATCAAGAACCTCCCTGGGGTCCGTTAATCTTCCTGTCAATGCGCTTGCCGCAGCGGTTGCCGGCGAAGCAAGTATTATTTGAGAATCGGGGTTGCCCATTCTCCCCAGGAAATTTCTATTTGATGTAGAAACACATATCTCTCCGTTCCCGAGAATGCCCTGGTGAAGGCCGATGCATGGGCCGCATCCCGGGGGAAGTATTGTAGCCCCGGCTTCAAATAACGCGGCAAGAGTCCCTTCCTGTAATGCCTGGTAATAGACTGACCTTGATGCAGGACATACGAGAAATCTCACTGATCTCTCTTTTTGGCGGCCCTTCAGAATGGCGGAGGCGATCCTCAGGTCTTCTATTCTTCCGTTGGTGCATGATCCAAGAAAAACTTGAGCAATCTTAAGGTCTTTTACTTTATTGTCCTCAACGGTGCATACATTATCCACCTGATGGGGCAGACTCACCATCGGGACGAGGAGATTTACGTCAATTTCAAAACTCTTTTCGTAATGAGCATCCTTGTCAGGGAAGATTTCGACATAGGATTCTATTCTCCCCATTCTTTTGAGATAGAGATAGGTCATAATATCGGAGGGGAAAAGGCCGCACTTTGCCCCTGCTTCTACAGCCATATTCGATATGGTCATCCTGTCTTCCACGTCAAGATGGTTTATTGTATCTCCTGAAAATTCAATCGATTTGTAGGTAGCGCCGTCAGCGGTGATCATGCCGATAATCTTGATAATCAGGTCCTTTACCGAGACGCCTGCAGGAAAATCACCATTAATCTCAAAACTGAAACCTTCCGGTACCCTCATCCACGTTTTTCCGAGACCCATAGCCACTGCAATGTCCGTAGAGCCCATCCCGGTAGAAAAGGCGCCAAGGGCGCCGCCGGTACATGTATGTGAGTCTGCGCCCACGAGCACCTCTGAGGGAGAGAGCATCTGTTCTGCCATTACCTGATGGCATATGCCTTCTCCTACTTCACTTACAAGAGCGCCGTATTTGGCCGCAAACGCCCGTATGAATACCTGGTCGTTCGAGAGCTCCATGCGGGGACTTGGGGAGGCATGATCGATAAAGAATGTGACCCGGGGGCCGTTAAAGATAGTTTTAAAGCCCATGGATTCAAAGCGCTTTATGGCAAGAGGGGCAGTACCGTCCTGCAGCAATATCCTGTCTACATTAACAACTACATAGTCTCCCTGATGTACGTCGGATCCTGTGTTGATGCTCAGTATCTTTTCTGCTATGGTCTTGGGCATCTCTATTCCTCGGCCTTTGTAAGGTCTTCAAACTTTATGTCTAATCCCAATACGCCTGTAATCTCTCCTATCTCATCCCGTATGGGGCCCGAGACGGTTACACACAAGGCGCCTGTAATCTTTGAAGAGTAGAGGTCTGTAACGCTGATTTTACCGTTTTTCATGGGATTTATAAACCAGTCCCTGTCTGAAAAATCTTCATGCAAACCTATCTTGTGATACTTCGCCTTGTCAACTGCCTGAGTAATGTTTCTGGTGATCTTTATGCCTTCGCTATTGACTGTATAGGCGAACTGGATATAGGGGTGTTCCTCGACGATGTTCTTGAGGGTTGCCTCCTGCTGTTTTGGATCCATTGTTTTTATGGGCTCGTCCTCTATGTATCTTTCGATCAGATGTGCAGCCATGTCGTAGGCCCTCTTCTTCATGAGCTGGAATTCGGATACAAATATTTCCGGGACATACCGTCTTGCGAGGTGCTCAATTTCACTATCCGACACGACCGTTACCCTGCCCTCATCGTATTGCTTGAGTATCCATTTGTTTATCTTTGCCACACCGGGATGGGTCTTCTCTATTTTGTCTTTTCCCACAAGGGCAAAATGAGAGTTTATCCAGTGCGCAATGCCGGAAAGACCGGATTTATCGGTAATATTGATTGTCATGGGCCGGTTAAGTATCCTGTCTGTGTCAAAAGGTATATAAATCTCTTCATTTTTCACAATGCCGTCGATGTGGACCCCGGCGGACGTGGCATTGAAGTCAAGGCCGATAAAAGGCTGGTTTCGTGGAATAATGTGACCTAGTTCCTTCTCAAAATAGTTTCTGATTTCCGTGATTACCTGGGTATCTATGCCGTTTGTGTCGCCTATGAGACTGATATACTCCATGATCAGTCCTTCGATAGGCGCGTTCCCGGTCCTTTCCCCGATTCCGAGGAGGGTGCCGTTTACAAAAGAACATCCGTAGAGCCATGAGCTTACGCTGTTGATAATAACCTTGTTGAAATCGTTGTGTCCATGCCATTCAAGGCACTCGGAGGGCACCCCGGCATCATCAATAAGGGCTCTGACAAGTTTTCCGATAGACCTGGGGAGAGCTGCGCCGGGATAGGTAATGCCGATACCGAGGGTATCACAGAGTCTGATTTTAATGGGTATTTTTGCATCTTCAGCAATGCTCATCAGCGCCTGGGCAAAGGGAACACAGAATCCGTATATATCTGCCCTGGTAATGTCTTCAAAATGGCATCTTGGCGTGATTCCGTGCTCAAGGGCGCTTTCTACAATGCGGATATAGTCTTCAAAGACCTGGGACCTTGTTTTTAAAAGCTTGAGGAAGATATGGTAGTCCGAGACGCTGGTAAGGATGCCTGTTTCTTTAAGCCCCAGTTCTTTGACGATCTGGAGATCATTTTTATTTGCCCGTATCCATCCTGTTATCTCCGGATAACGATATCCTTTATCACGGCACCTCTCCATTGCTTCGCGGTCCTTGTCTGTGTAAAGAAAGAACTCAGACTGCCTGATGACGCCATTAGGGCCCGACAGCCTGTGGAGGAGATCGTAAAGATCCTCAATCTGTGCGATAGTAAAAGGAGGCCTTGACTGCTGGCCGTCCCTGAAGGTGGTGTCAGTTATATAAATCTCTTCCGGAGGGTCGATAAGCTCGATCTTGTGATCAAATTTTACTTTACAGACCTCTGTAAAAGGAAACATATCCCTGAAGAGTTCAGGACTTTCTACGTCAATGAGGGGATACTTCATGGTTTTCAAAATATTTTTAAAGATAAAACCCGGTTTCTTTTTCACCTCATCCTCCTAACTTAGATAAACTTACTAAACAATGGTTGTTTTGATCTTTAATTCATTTAACTGTTTAGAAGAGACCCTTGAAGGAGCCCCGGTCATAAGGCATGTTCCTTTCTGTGTTTTCGGGAAGGGGATCACATCCCGTATACTATCGAGCCTCAAGAGCATCATGAGAAGTCTGTCAAATCCAAAGGCGATGCCCCCATGGGGCGGCGCGCCCATTTCGAGGGCTTCAAGGAGAAAGCCGAATTTCTCCGATGCTTCTTCCTCGCTCATATTGATGAGCTTGAACATTGCCATCTGTTCGTCCATTCTGAATATTCTGATGCTGCCGCCGCCTATTTCAACACCGTTCAGCACAAGATCATAGGCCTTTGCCTTGATGGCGTCGTAATCACCCTGGAAGGTTCTTACGCTCTCTTTTGCAGAGGTGAATGGATGGTGCCGTGCCGTATACCGTTTCTCTTCTTCACTGTATTCCAGTAAGGGAAAATCGACTATCCACAGAAATTTGTAGAGATCTTTTTCTATAAGGTCATATTTTCCTCCGAGATATAAACGAAACTTGCCCATGATCTCGTTGGTGGCATTCCGCGGTCCGGCCATGATAAAGATCACATCGCCGCTTGCAATACCCAGTCTTTCTGACATGGAGGCCTTTTCACCGTCATTAAGAAATTTGACGATAGGGGATTGGAGCGTGTTATTTTCGTTCCGTATCCAGATGAGGCCGCCTGCACCCATCTCTTTGGCGGTTTCGACGGCAGTATCAAGATCTTTTCTGGAAAGGGTTTTCCCCTTCAGGACAAAGGCTTTTATGGCCCCCTTTTCCTCAACGGTTTTTTTGAACACGCCAAGTTCAGTTTCATGAAAAATATCGGTGAGGTCTGTCATGGAAAGATCAAAGCGCAGATCAGGCTTGTCTGTTCCGTAGAGCTCCATAGCATCGTCGTAACCCATCCGCGGAATGGGGGTTTCAAGGACATTGCCGGTAATCGATTCATAGACCGCTTTAACCAGTCCTTCGCCCATACGTACAATATCATCCACGTCTACGAAGCTCATCTCAATATCTATCTGGGTGAATTCAGGTTGTCTGTCCGCCCGGAGATCTTCGTCTCTAAAGCACCGTACAATCTGAAAATACCGGTCAAAACCGCCGATCATAAGAATCTGTTTGAAAAGCTGCGGCGATTGAGGCAGGGCATAGAAGTTTGCAGGGTTCAACCGGCTGGGAACAATGAAATCCCTTGCCCCCTCAGGGGTGCTTTTTGTGAGCATCGGGGTCTCAAACTCAAAAAAATTGTTTTCGGAAAGATAATCCCTGATTGTTTTGTAGGCATTACTTCGTACGATAAAGGCCTTCCGTACCTCATCCCGTCTCATGTCGAGGTATCTGTATTTCAGCCGTAGCGCTTCGTTCGGCTCCTCCTCATCTATCTGGAAGGGCAGTGTTTTACAGGTATTGAGAACCTCAAAGGAGGTTACATATATTTCTATTTCCCCTGTAGGCATATTCATATTTTCAGTGCCATCGGGCCTCCGGTCAACCTTTCCTGTAATGGTGATGACGAATTCCTGTTTAAGCTCTCCTGCCTTCTCATGAGCTTCTTTTGAAATATCAGGTGAGAAGACGATTTGTACAATACCGCTTACATCCCTCAGATCTACAAAGGCGAGGCCGCCGTGATCTCTCCTGCGGAATACCCAGCCGGAGAGGGTAATTGTTTTTCCGATATCATCTTTTGAAACTGAACCGCAATATTTATCTCGCAAGGTTTATACCCCCTTTAAAAGTTTATTATTATATATTTCCCGATGTTACAAGTCAAGGCTTAAGGAAGTTTA
>PNOM01000044.1 GCA_013824835.1 Syntrophus sp. (in: bacteria)
ACATAAAACTAATAATTTTATGAATAAACACCCTTTACACAACCCCTTTTTTTATATATAATCCATATTCATGTTTCATTTCTTTTCACAATTAAGGAGATAATACATAATGACATCAAAACTTACAGGAAGAAGATTTATCGTATACTTTGCATTGTATGTTGTTTGCTTTTTGCTTACTACAGGAGCATTCGCTGCTGATAAAAATCCACAGAAAGGTGATAAAAAAATGACGAACGCACTATTGACCGCTACTATGCATACCACAAAAGGGGATATCAGGCTGACTCTTTTCCCTGACAAGGCGCCTCTTACAGTTCTCAACTTTGTTAACCTCTCCACAAGAGGCTTTTATGACGGCCTTGCCTTCCACAGGGTTATACCGGACTTTATGATTCAGGGCGGTTGCCCTCTCGGAACCGGAACAGGCGGACCCGGTTACCGGTTCAAAGATGAATTTTCGTCTGATTTAAATCACAGTAAACCAGGGATGCTTTCAATGGCAAACGCAGGCCCTAATACAAACGGCAGTCAGTTTTTCATTACCCATGTCCCTACCCCCTGGCTTGACAACAAACATACTATTTTTGGATCAGTTGTTAATAAAGAGGATCAGAAGGTTGTAGACAGCATAGTTGGAGGTGACAAGATTACATCCATTGATATTAAAGGAGATTATTCGAAACTGGCAGAACAATACAAGGACCAGATTGAAGCATGGAATAAAAAACTCCCTGCCTCTAAAAAATAAACCCGAATGTGTCATCAGGATGAGTATTTGTGTCGAGTTATTCCACGCAAACACGCTCATTGCGCTCCAGCGGCTTCAATCGCTCGCGTTCGGCTTCGGAACTTTTGCTTATGCAAAAGACCAAGCTTCCTCGCCTCACGACGGTTTGCTTAAGGATTACCCCGACACTATGCTCTAATGACTCATCCGGGATAAAACAATAGTCATTCAGCCTCTTCCGGTTCACCGAACAAAGGGGACCGAAAGAGGCTGAATGAAATTCTACAGCAACTATCTTAGTGCTTAAAGAGCCTCTGACCGGCAAAAACCATGGTTACATTGGCTTCATTACAGGCTTCGATCACTTCAAAATCACGTTCCGATCCGCCGGGCTGTATGACGCCGGTAACACCCTCTTTTATGGCTGCGTCAACACCGTCCCTGAAGGGGAAGAAACCGTCCGACACCACCACTGAACCGATAAGCCCTGCCCTCTGATCCCTTGTATATCTCTCAATCTCAATGAGGTCTTCCATCTTCCGGAGCCCCTTTTCTGCTTCAAGTTTGAATACCGCGTAAGGTACCCCGTATTTCTTGAATACCTGTTTGTCCATGAATTTTGTGTACGCCTTGAACACAGCGATTTCGACAACGCCGACCCGGTCCTGCTCGCCGGTACCGATTGCCACCGTCGCACCGTCCTTCACAAAGATCGCTGAATTGGAACTGACACCGGCTTCCACATTCCATCCAAAGAGCATGTCTTCATATTCCTTTTCCGTGGGGGCCCTTTTGATCTTATATGCTTCGCCTTTATAGACAGTTTCCGCAGGTTTCAGGTCCTCTTTGCCCTTAATCTTACGGGGCTGTGACTCCTGCAAAACAAGACCGCCATCCATGAGGGACTTGAATTCAACAATCCGTTTTGTCTTGTATGTCTGAAGCCTCTCCATCTCCCGTATTTGGACAAGGCGCAGGTTCTTCCACTTTTTCAGCACATCAACAGCGCCGGCTTCAAAGTCCGGGGCGCAGACCACCTCGAAATAATACGGCGCCATTGCCTTTGCGGTTTCCACATCAACAGGTTTTGTGAGCACCACAGCTCCGCCAAAAGCGGCGATTCTGTCGCACCAGAAGGCCTTCTCAAATGCCTCCATTGCCGTTGATCCATATGCCGCACCACAGGGATTATTATGCTTCAGGATGGCGCAGGCCGGCATCTTATCGAGGAACCTCAGGATATTAAGTGCATTGTCCACGTCTGTAAAATTGGTCTTGCTGGGGTGTTTTCCCACCTGGAGCATGTCTTTCTCCGTGATTTTGCTCGCAAGGCCTCCATCAAAATCAAAAAAACGGACATCCCCGAGAACGATGTTGCCGTTTATCAGCTCATAAATGGCCGCGGGCTGGTCAGGGTTCTCGCCGTAACGTAAGCCCCGTTCAACATCACACTTCTCGTCGGCATCGAAAATGTTCCAGACCTTCTTTTTGTAGATAAGCACCTGTCCGCCAAAATCAATCTTTATGGTCTCCGGGAAGCTGTCCTTTACCACCTTTTTGTACATGCTCTTAATGTCGTCCATTATTATCCCCTTTTTTTATAAATGCCGTGACGCGTGACGCGTAATGCGTGACGGGCTACATCCCCATTTTCTTTCTATTTTAAAAACTTCAACAAAGCTGCACACATTGAATCTACATCAAGCCCTTCTGCTGCGTATGCCTCGTCGGCATCCCCGGATACACCGTAATTCTTTACACCAAAAGAGTCCACCCTCCCCTTGTATCCATGTTTCAGGAGATAGGAGGCAATAAGGGGTGCAATGCCTGTCCGGACATTATGATCTTCATAGGTAACAATAAGAGGCAGCGCCAAAAGACTTTTCAGCGCCTCTTCATCGATCTCTTTTACACAGGGCATATTGACTACACCCATTGAGACCCCTTCCAGGGCCAATTTATTGTGGATCTCCAGGGCCCTCCCAATCATGCCCCCATAGGCAATGACCATACCATCGCTGCCTTCCTTAATTATATCCATCTTTCCATACTGGAAGGTGTATCCGTCCCCGTACAAAGGAACCATATCGTCCTTATAGATTACAGCCCATCTCGACCTTCCCATGCCCACCAGGAAATTTCCCTTTGTGGCAGCTACATAACGTATCACCCTGTCAGTCTGGTTCGGATCGCAAGGCACAATTACCTTAAAATTGTGGAGATTGTTTGCAAGACCAATATAATCAACGCACTGATGGGTCTTCCCGTCCTGCCCCACATCAAGGCCAAGGTGGGTAAGGACCAGCTTCAGATTTGTCTTGTTTATATCATTGAGCCTCTGCTGGTTATAGGTTTCATCAATGCCGAAAGCACCGAAAGCGGCAAAAAATGTGAGGATCCCGTCGCTTGAAACAGCCCCCGAGACGGTTGCAGTATTATGTTCCTGTATTCCGCCCTGAAAGAAATACTCCGGGAATGCCTTCGCAAAATTATCTGTTTTCACAGAACTCGCGAGGTCGCAATCAAAGGCGCACACAAGGGTCCCTCCGGGAATATTCTTCTCCCCGATATCCTTCAACGCCTTTCCAAAGGCCGTTCTGCCGTCAACCTTATCTCCATCCTGATAGGTAAAAGGTATACCCGTATCCACAGCAATCGCTTGTTCCCTGATTACAGGCTTCCATGTCCACGTGCCCTTTCTCATCTCTTTATAGGATTCAAACCTGTCCTCAAGACCAAGGACTTCAATGGCTTCCTTGTACTCCTTTTCATTCAGGGGACTACCGTGATATTTTTCCTTGTTTTCCATGAAAGGAATACCCTTCCCCATGACCGTCCGGGCCACTATGCATGTAGGGCTCTCATTGTCCCTTGTCCTTCTTAATGCCTTGTAGATTTCATTGTAATCATGTCCGTCGATTTCAAGGACATCCCACCCGTCGGAAAGATAGTTTTCCACGATATTCTGGGGCATTACACAGTCAATGGCCCCACTGATCTGGAGTCCGTTATAATCAATCAGTGCCGTAATATTTGAAAGACCGAACTTCTTCGCAAACCTCCTCGCCTCTCCAATCTGTCCTTTCTGCTGCTCTCCGTCCCCCATAAAAACGTAAACATGGGATGATTCATTCCTCATCCTCGCTGCAAGTGCAAAACCACACCCCGCAGAAAGACCCTGGCCCAGATTCCCTGTAGACCAGTCAATAAAGGGTATGCCCTTGACAACATGCCCTTCAAAAGGACTGCCCCCCTTCCTGAAGAAAGCAATGACTTCATCTATCGGGAGATGGCCAAGCCTTGCAAGGCTTGAGTAGACCCCTGGAGACGTGTGGCCGTGGCTGACCACAATCCTGTCTCTCGGCGGAGCGCTGAAATTCCCATAGGAAAAAAGCACAAGATAGGCATCAAGGGAGGATATCGACCCCCCGGGATGGCCTGAGCCTGACAGCCTCGTCATAGTAACAATGTCGCCTTTTGCAAGGCGGGACAACTCTTTTAGCTTCTGTAATTCTTCTTCTGTAAGTCTCTCTTTTTCAAACATTATCCTTTCCTTTCAACTCGATTTCACCCTCCCCTTTTGTTCCCCTCCCCTCAAGGGAGGGGTGAAGAGGATAGCCGGTGGTAGTCGCACTGCTCCCGTATCAGACATCGTTCGCATTCGGGTCTTCTCGCATTGCATATATAACGACCGTGAAGGGTTATAAGAAGAGAACATGCCGTCCATTCCTGTTCCAATATCAGTCTCTTCAATGCCTGTTCTATCTTTTCAGGGTCTTTATGACCTGTAAGCCCTACCCTGTTCGCTACCCTTATCACATGGGTATCCACAATAATTGCAGGCTGCCCGAAGGCGATCCCTGCAATTAGATTGCCCGATTTTCTTCCTATGCCCCTGATAGTTGCGAGGGTATCCACATCCTCAGGGATATGCCCCTCAAACCTCTCCTCTATCTCAAAGGCAATATTTTTGATCGCCTTTGCCTTATTCCTGAAAAAACCCGTGGGTCTTATATCTTCTTCAAGTTCTTCAAGAGGAATGTTCATTAAGTCCTTAAAATTATGGTATTTTTTAAATAGTGCCGGGGTAAGTTTGTTGACCCTTTCATCCGTGCATTGTGCAGAGAGCACCGTGGCTATCACGAGTTCGAAGGGCGCCTTGAAGGCAAGCTCAATCCTCGCCTCGCCGTGCATCTTTTTAAGATTATGTATGATTGCCTTTATATCTTTTTCCATCTCTTATGCCCGCGAATGTATCTTTTATATCATTAACATCTTGTGTATTCAATATATCTTTACGCTCCTGCCACCCCTTGCGCGCAATGCCTACTCCGTAAGGAATTTCCATCAAACCCGCCGCTGAATGGGCATCAGGGTTGATGGAAATCATGACACCCTTCTCCTTTGCATATTTCATATAACGCCAGTCAATGTCGAGCCTGTAACGGCTTGCATTAAGCTCAATTATTACATGCTGCGCTGCGGCGCTATCAATAATATGCCACATATCCACATCGTATCCTTCCCTGGAAAGGAGAAGGCGTCCCGTGGGATGGCCAAGCATGGTGATATAAGGGTTTTCTATAGCCCTCACAATCCTCTTCTCCATCTCATCTTTTTTCATAGTAAAACTCGAATGAATCGATGCAATGACAAAGTCAAACCCTTCAAGGATATCGTTGTCATAATCGAGGCTACCGTCAAGCAGTATGTCGCTCTCAATACCCTTGAAGATATGGATATCCTGATGTTTCTCATTCAAGGTGTCGATAAGCCCCCATTGCCGGATTACATCCTCTGCTTTGAGGCCCCTCGCATAGAATGCGCTTTTACTGTGGTCCGAAATGCCTATGTAGGCAAAGCCCATGCGCCGTGCAGCATCGACCATGTGCTCCAGCCCTTCGAGGCCATCACTGAAATCGGTATGGACGTGAAAGGTGCCTTTAATATCCTCTAAAGTGACCAGGTCCGGGATCATTCCACGCTCTGCCGCCTCAACCTCGCCCATGTCCTCCCTCAACTCCGGGGGGATGAAAGAAAGACCGAGCATGGCATAGAGCTCTGTCTCATCCCTGCACGGCAAAAGTCTGTCATCCTCAAAAAGTCCATACTCATTCAGCTTCCACCCCTTCCTCTTCGCAATACCCCGGAGCAGAACATTATGCTCCTTGCTCCCCGTGAAATAGGTAAGGGCATAAGGGAAGGCATCCTTATCTACAACCCTCAAATCCGCTTCAATCCCTGAATTCAAGCGGCAGGATGTCTTTGTCTCTCCCCGTAGCATTACCTCTTCAACCTCCGGGGCTCTGATAAATGCATTGGTGATCCCTTCATGATCCGCTCCTGCCACAAGGATATCAATGTCACGGACTATCTCTTTTTTTCTCCTTATACTTCCGCACACCTCTATGAGGGGAGGAGACACAGCGTTTATGAGATACTCCTTGAGTGTTTCAGCAAGGGGATAAACATCACCGAAAAGATACTGGCCTTTATGTCTTTTCATAAACTCGATACCTTTAAGGATCTTCTCCTGCGTCTTCCCGCCAAAACCAGGGAGGGTGATAAGCCTGTTTTCCCTGCATGCATATTCCAGCTCCCCCAGGTTGGTTATCCCAAGGGTATCATGGAGCATCTTGATTTTCTTGGGTCCCAGACTGGGCACACCCATCAGTTCAAGGAGGCTCAAAGGTATTTCTGTCGTCAGCTCTTCATAATAGGCCATCTTTCCTGTTTCATGGTATTCTTCGATCTTTTGGGAAAGGGTATCCCCTATGCCTTTAATCTCTTTAAGCCGTCTCTCCCTTATCATCTCCTCAAGGTTATCAACGGCAGAGAGTGTCTTTGCAGCCCTGTAATAGGCGTTTGTTTTAAAAGGGTTCTCTCCCTTGATTTCAAGGAGAACCCCAATCTCTTCAAGCAACTCGGGAATCGGTCTTTTTTCCATACCTCTATTTGTACCCCCTCAGCCTATTTCCGGTTCTGTCAAAAGCCTCATAATATCTCGCTATTCTCTTGGTCGGCCAACGGCTTGTTCGCAAATGCTCATCTGCAGATCCTTGTATTATATCAGCTTTTCACTCCAGCATAACCGAGACCTCACCTCTATTATCTTACAGGAGGGAAGGCAAGTCAATCGTGAAAGGGGAAAATCTACCCCGCGGCAATCGCTGGAACGGTCCATGTCTTAGCTCCAGCGTACGGCATCAGTCTAAGTTGACATGGGTTTTCTTCTGGGCTATACTTTGGGTAGCCACAGGAGGTGCCAATTTGATCACAAGAGTTCAGAAATGGGGAAACAGCCAGGGGTTGCGTCTTGCAAAACAGGTCCTTGAGGATGCGTGTATTTCTGTTGGAGACGACGTTGATGTGGCCGCACGAGACGGAATGATTGTGATAGCTCCGGTGAGGCGTGTCCGCGGCAAGGTAAGTCTGCAAGAACTGGTGTCACGTATACCCGAAGACTACAATCCAGAAGAAACGGATTGGGGTAAGCCACTCGGTAAGGAAGTGTGGTAAATGAAATCCTACGCTCCGAAAAAAGGAGACTTTGTTGCGGTGACCTTCGATCCACAATCCGGGCATGAACAGAAAGGCCGCCGTCCAGCGCTGGTCGTAAGCAATACCCTGTTCAACGAGCAAACAGGCCTTGCAATGGTGTGCCCTCTCACTACAACAGACCGTAGATACCCTTTTCATGTAGCCATAGAAAACGACCCACTAATAACTGGTTTTGTCATGGTTGAGCAGGTGAAATCCATTGATTATCAAGCGCGTAAGACCAAGTTCATTGGTAAGGCATCAGATGAGGTGCTCAATATGGTGCTTTCAATACTTGATGCTTGCATTTATTGAATGCCGAACCCTTATAAGGCCTCCCCGTTCTTGGAGCTTGTCATGATAGGACCTCACGAGAATTGCTACCAAGACTTGAAGCAGGGTTCCAGAGAGGTCCCCATACGTAAAACATGAGGAGGAATGACAAATATGAGCAAAAAGATCTTCGTCGCCTGGTTGTGGGCCATGGGTACCGCAATGATCCTGTTCTGGGGGGTCGAGCCCTTGCGTGCAGCAGGGAGGGCCTCAGACCCTACCGTGGTCATGACGGACAAGGGCGCGGTTCGCGGCTTCATTCGCAATGGTGTGCGGGAATTTAAGGGCATCCCCTACGCGCAGCCGCCGTTGGGGGAATTGCGGTGGAGACTTCCCAAAGCCGCCTCCTCCTGGAGCGGCATCCTGGATGCCACGAAGTACAGGGACGCCTGCCCGCAGGCACAGCGTTACGGTCTCACTGAAGAAAGCCACAACGAAGATTGCCTCCATATCAACGTCACAGTGCCCTATTCAGGCAGATCAGACCTCAGGCGCAAACGTGCGGTGATTGTGTGGTTCCACGGCGGCGCGTTTGTGGGCGGATCGAGCGCGCTCTACCCGCTCGACTACATGGCGAAGTCCGGCAATGTCGTCGTGGTATCGATGAACTACCGGCTCGGCATCTTCGGTTTTACAGCCCATCCCGCTTTCGATGCAGATCACAATGGCGGGTACGGCCTTGAAGACCAGCGCACGGCCCTGCGCTGGGTGAAGAAGAATATCGCCGCTTTCGGGGGAGACCCGAACAATGTTACCATTGCAGGCGAATCGGCCGGCGGCGCGGGCGTATGCATGCATATCCTCGCGCCTGAAGAAACGACGGGGCTCTTCCACAAGGCTATTGTCCAGAGCGCGGGCTGTGTCACTCCCCTGCCGAGCATCGAGGACGGCAAGAAGATCGGTCAGAAGGTGGCCTCCCTCGTCGGTTGCAGCGACGATGCCACCGCCCTCTCGTGCCTGCGCAAGAAGTCGGTCAAAGAGCTGCTCAGTGCGGCGACCACGGTGGCAGGTTCGAGTATAGTGACTTATATGCCAGTCACCGGCACCAGGACCGTTCCCTTACCGGGCACCCAGGCCATCCCTGCGGGGAAGTTCGTCCATGTGCCGATGCTGAGCGGCGGCACCCGTGATGAACTACGGCTCTACGTCGCCTATGCTGTCCAGGCCGGGCAATCAATCACCAAAGACAACTATGCCGACCTCCTGAGGGAGACTTACAGCAAGAACACTGACGCCATCGTCGGTCAATATCCGTTGAGCGGATATTCCTCGCCGGCCTCAGCCCTCGGCACGGTCTGGTCTGATTTCCGGCCGGACGTGGGGATCAACAACTGCATCTATCTCGAAACGGCCAAGCTGCTGAAAAAATCGGTTCCCGTCTACCAGTTTGTCTTTGCCGACCGCAACGCCCCATCGGTCACAACCAATCCCGGATTCGAGATGGGCGCGGTGCATTCATCCGAACTGCCGTACCAGTTCCCGCACTTCGACAATACAACCAAAATAGCCGGTCCGGATCTCGCGCCGGCCTCGCAGAAACTGGCCGAACAGATGATGGCCTACTGGACGAGCTTCGCAAAAACCGGGAAGCCGAGAGCACCTAATTCTCCGGCCTGGGGAACGTTCACGTCCGACGACAAGGTCATGAATTTTGAACCGGGCAACGTCGGCTATTTCAATTCCACCGTGGCCCACAAGTGCACGTTCTGGAAAACCCTTTACCCGACCATCCTTACCCAGTGAACAAGAAAGGGAGGACCCGCCTCAGGGGCGGCGCGAGAATGCGCTTTTTCGGCGGCCTCGCTATGCTCTTTTTCTTTATATCGGGGTGTGCCACTCCGGTAGGGGTCCGCTACCTGAATCCCCGTGAGGAGTATCGGAAGCTCACTGAGAACGTTCTCTCCAGCGACACCCTGAGCGCTGAGACGATTCAGATCCTTAATCGCTCAGGCTTGGCAGGTAGATTCCAGACTGAGCCGGCAGAAGTGCTCGCCGCCATTCACAAAAGCCTTCCCGCCACGCAGAAATCGGACCGTCTCTTCGCTTTGGCGGAACTCTCCTTTCTTCACGCATCCAAAAGCGGAGAGCGATCGCACTTTCTCTCCGCGGCGATTTATGCCTATGCCTTCCTCTTTCCTGACAGCAAAACAGTCCAGCCCGACCCCCTCGACCCCCGCATCCGCGTTGCCGCAGACCTGTACAACCAGGGGCTCATCAGAGGCTTCATGGATGGGGAGAGCGGACAGGTAATACTCGGGGCAGGGACATATATAATCCCCATGGGCGCCATCACCGTGACCATGGATCCGGATGAATTCAAATGGGGTTCTTTTCGGTTGAGCAGTTTTGTCGACGCCTCGGGACTGGAGGTCCGGGGTCTTCGTAATTGGTACCGCTGGCGTGGTATAGGGGCGCCCCTTGTGGCATCCCTTGAACCTCTCGGGGACGAAAAAGATCCGGCCTTCATCAAGGTTCTTCCCGAGATAAAGGTGGCGGCCACCGCTTTCCTTCGACTGAATAATATTGAAGAGGGCCTGAACATGGGCATATTTACGTCAAGGATGGAGCTGAACACCACTGACGAAAGAACATCAGTCACTGTCGGCGACCGAACAGTACCCCTCGAATTCGGGCTAAGCTCTGCCCTCGCTTACGGCCTCGAGGGTTCGCAAGTCTACAGTCTTGAGCTCAAGGGCCTCTTTTCAGGAAACCTCATCCTCTTGAAAGACCGGTCCAGGTTTCACGACAATCTCTTTCTCATGGCGCCCTATCGCCCCGGGCGCATCCCCCTTGTCCTCGTCCACGGAACCGCCTCCAGCCCTGCCAGGTGGGCGGAAATGCTTAATGAGATTCAGAATGACAGGAACCTGTGGGGCCGTTATCAGGTATGGCTTTTCACCTATAATACGGGCAATCCCATTACCTATTCAGGCGGAATCCTGACGCGGGGCTTGAGGAACATAGTGATGGAACTCGATCCTGAGGGAAAGGACCCGGCCATTCGAAAAATGGTGGTCGTGGGTCATAGTCAGGGAGGACTTCTCGCAAAACTGACTGTTATTGATAGCGGCACGAAATTCTGGGAGAACTTGACGTCCACACCTCTTGAGGAGTTCAATGCCTCCCCCGAGACAAAGGAGATCATCCGGAAGAGCCTGTTCTACAAGCCCCTCCCCTTCGTGAAAAGGGTGATCTTTATCTCCACACCCCAAAAGGGCAGTTTTGTGTCAGCAGGGTGGATGGGGCGACTTGCCGGTAAGTTGATCTCCCTTCCCTCTAAAATAATGAGCCCCATACGTGAGTTGCTGACCGAGGCCCTTGCCCGTCACCCGGAGGACAAAGCTCGAATCTCCATGAAGGATGTCCCCAAGAGCACCGATGACATGGACCCCAAGAGCGCTTTCATCAAAACCATCTCTTCCATCCCTATTGCAGAAGGCGTAATCGCCCATTCTATCATTCCCGTGAAGAATCCTGAAGAACCCGGGGAAAAGTGGAACGACGGGGTCGTGACATATAAGAGCGCCCACATCGAGGGGGTGGAATCGGAACTTATAGTCCATTCCGGCCACTCTGCCCAGGGTGAACCAGCGACCGTGGAAGAGGTGAAACGTATTCTTCTAAAGAACCTGTGGATAAATGGGGACGTTCTTAAATAATGATCCCTGAGAAGCAACTCGATTTTTTGAAATAATGACGGATGTCATAACCATAACTTACAGTATTTACAAAACATTGGAAACAGCATATTATGACAATCTACCCAAAAGTGACTTTCTTCTCAGGGATCAAGTTTTTAAGAACGTCCCAATGCACACCACAGGAAGTGCCTAAACTACCAGACGCCCCATGAGGTGTCCCGTCAGGCTTTAAGTGGTGCACTTTGAAGTTGAATCTACCAGCAATGGCACATGCCTGTTTGTCATGACAAAAGGCAAAGAGTGGGAAGTAATTCGTGCGGCTGTGCAGAGTAAGACACAAATACCGGCCGGTTTCTTGGTATGAAAACTGCCTGGTGGTGGGTATAGGTAGTTAATAAATGGTGACTTTGATGACATTGGTAACTTCCGCAACCCCCAGGGAATTCGCATTCTACGGTAGCCCCTTGTAGCCTCCCTTATCGTACTATTGCCCTTACCATGATTTGTGGGCAACCTTTATATATATCGGCAAGCCTTGTTTCTGTTGCCGGTCCGGTCCCCGTAGCAATAAAGACGACACGCTTACACACGAAAGCACTACAAAATAATTGTTAATTCTGCGACAGACACGAGAGACACTCTGTTGTATTATCGATATTGAGGTAATAATATCGCATATGCGATTGAAAGTCTTCATTCACGAGCCTCTTGCACGTCAATCTCCGGTTCCAAATTGTTAAAGCAAACCGGGGGCGTCACGCTGGTTGTCCCGCGAAAAAAGTATAAGATGACGGATAAAAAGAGTAAGGATTACGGGGAATAACAATGTATGGGTAACTCAAGCTAAAGCATGAGTAGTCAATTCAAAACCATAAAGGAGGAATATCATGAAATCGAGCAATAGGGACAATGTGGAAGGCACCTTTTCAATACAGTAAAATATAGTAAAGGGAGGAAATTACCATGAGTAATACAACACTTATCATTCTGATCGTTGTGCTGTTCATAGTGTTCGGTGGGGGCGGCGGTTACTATTGGAGTAGAAGAAGGTAGCTGTCACTTCACTCATTATTTTGACGCGAAAGCAAAGTCTTATCAAAAAAAGGAGGTGAAAGTATATGAAGAAATTAGTGGTATTATCTGTTGCTATAATGTTTCTTGCGGCCTTTACATTGATTGGCTGTAATCAATCACCGGGGCCGTCAGCGCCTGGAGCAACCGGAGCGCCTGGAGCAACCGGAGCGCCTGGAGCAACCGGAGCGCCTGGATCGACCGGATCGACCGGATCAACCGGAGCGCCTGCGCCAGCAGCGGAGAAGGGAGATACTGGAGCAACCGGAGCAACCGGAGCACCCGGATCACCTGGAGCATCTGGAGCAACCGGATCAACCGGAGCGCCCGGATCACCTGGAAGATAGTAGACACGGGATATCAGGGTATATCCTCGCCAAGAGGGTATACCCTAAAGGGGGGCGTAATGGACAACCGTAAATAAGTAACTCCATATTTTGTGGTGCTTCCTACGTTTCTCCATGAACCAAAGCGAGGCTGCTAAGAGCACGCACACAGGCGTATTCCCCAACAGATTTTTTGCTGAACACGAGAAGACCTATCTTGAATTAATACCCAATAATGATAATTGCTGCAAGTAATTGACTTTAATTATATTTCATAATTTCCCCAACAGTTGGGGAAATAGGTCAAACAGCGGTTCAGGCCTCGATTTTCTTTATTGATTCACTCGCATCACACCCCGCTGCACCAACCGAATATTTTAACGCTTGGCGAACCGGGATGGGAGCAGGATAGCGACCAGCGCGGTGTGTGTGGACGAAGGCTTGGAGTGGAACGTTTAGATGTGGATGGGATGTGAGCATCGCCCGTCCGCAGGCGTATATGCATACGTCGAAGGGCGCGAGCGCAACAGACCGCCGCAGATGAGCGTTCCCGAACAAACCTTTGGCCGGGCACAAGAACAAAAGTCTATGGACTGTGGGGGCATTGATTCTCAGCAGGCATAAACACGGAAAGAGTATGGAAATAAAGAGGCAAAGGGGTCAGACAGTTTCTTCAGAATCAAGCTCCAGGCTGACCCTCGTGATGCCGTCCGGCAGTCTCGTAGAGGTAAATCCCATTTTCCTGCTCAGCCCCAGCATCTTGTCATTCTCTGAAAGCACAATCCCGTAGATCTCCTGAAGCCCCTTATCCTGTGCAATACCAATAGTAATATCGAGAAACTTCTCTCCCAGACCCTGCTTCTGGAATTCGTCATGGACAAGGAGAGCAAACTGGCCCTTCCCTGAGTCCGGCTCAACAATGATCCGTCCCCCGCCTATAATCCGCTTTTTATCGCCCTCCTTCAATTCTGCGACAATAGCGATCTCCCTGTCATAGTCTATGTTGCAGAACTGCATAAGCATCTTGTGGGTAATCTCCATCACAACAAAAAACCTTACCCGCAGCGTTTCCTCAGATAAAGACGAGAGCATTTCCCTTGCCATGGGCTCATCTTCAGCCCTCAGGGGCCGCAGCAGCACATCCCTGCCGTCACGAATCCGCCATGGCATAATATACCGTGTTGGATAAGGCATAATGGCAAGGTGCGGGTATTGAACCCTGCCCTTTCGATATTTTTTATCAACCTGAATCAATGCATTTTTTGCGTATACCCTGTCATCAGCCCCCACAACAGACTCAATTTCTATTTCGGCAATTTCCGGAAAATCGGCAATAAGTTGGGAAAAGTTTATAAGAAACTCCTCCATGTGTCTCACAACAGATGGGTTTGCTCCCTGAAATTCTGCTTCTTCCATCACATGCTTTGCAAGCACCTGATTTAAGGGGGGAAGTCCTACGGCAAAACCGGTGCGACGCCCTTTTTCCCCGGCCATGGATATAAAAAGGATAAGGGCGCCAAAATCCGCGTCCCTCATTGATCTCAGCGCCCATTCATCAAGGGGGCGTTCCGGCCCTGCTGTGCTTTCTCCCGGAGCATAATTTTTGAACAAATTTATCCCGTAATTCTTGAGAAAACCGGCAGTCACTTCTGCGGTAAGGGTCTCTTTGCCCTCTTTCACAGCATTACGAACAATAGCCCTTAAGTGGTGGGTCAGTCTCATTTCATCTCCAGAAAGCTCTTCCGGGATTTCATTGAGAAGTTCAATGCTTCTCTTGTAATTGAGCATATACATATAGGCCCTGACCGCGTCTTCCGGTGTTTCGTACACAGGAATATTCGCCCCTTGAAAAACTTTAATACCCTCTTGGGAATATTGGCCACCCATCCAGACGGCAACAAGGGGTTTCGCCGTCTTCAGAGACAGTTCTTCGACCCCCTTCGCCAGCTCTCCCGGGTCACAATGAGAAGAAGGCGCATAGACAACGAGGAGACCGTCAACCCCCTTGTCTTTGAGGCATATATTAATTACCTCCAGGTATCTTTCAATATTTGCATCTCCGGAAAGATCAACGGGGTTGCCTCTATTCCAGTAGGGCGGCATTATCCGGCCAAGATTTTCCATACTCTCTTCCGAGAATCCGGCAAGCTGCCCTCTCTGCTCTGCAAGGGTATCAGAGACAATGATGCCGATGCCGCCCGAATTGGTTACCACAGCAAGCCTTGGCCCTCTTGGGAGTGTTCTCGAAACAAGAACCCTCGCAGTGTCAAAAAAATCCTCTGTCTCCTTTGCCCGCACAATGCCAACCCGTCTGAAAGCAGCATTATAGGCCATGTCGCTTCCTGTCTCCCGGCCTATGTGGGAGCAGAGAGTCTCTGTGCTTTGAGGAAACCTGCCCGGCTTCAAGACCACAATAGGTTTGTTTCGGGCAAAACAGCGTGAAGCACTCAAAAATTTCTTTGCATCCCTGATATGTTCAAGATAGAGCATGATGCTTCGTGTATAATAGTCCTCCTGAAGAAAATCGATGAGATCGGCAAAATCCACATCAACCATGGAACCAAGGGATGCAAACATACTGAAGCCGATGTGATTCGCTACTCCCCAGTACAACATGGCGTTTCCCATGGTGCCGCTCTGGGAGATAAAGGCAGTGCCCCCCGGTGCAGGATTCGCCTTAAGGAATGTGGCGTTGAGGCCTGTGTAAGGCAGAATGATGCCGTTGCTGCCAGGGCCTATGACCCTCATGCCGTAGCGTTTTCTTATCTCCCAAATCCGATGTTCAAATTTTCTTCTCTCCTCTATGGAAGTCTGAGGGCCTGCAGATATGATAAGGACACCTTCCACACCCTTTTTACCGCATTCCTCTGTTATGTCAATAATCAGCTCGTCCGGGGCAACAATAACCGCAAGGTCGATAGGCGTGTTAATGTCAGAGATAGAGTGATGGCAATCAAGATGGAGTACCTTTTCCCGGTCCTTATTGACGGCAAATATCTGCCTTCCCCCCGGGGCAATAAGGTTATCGAGTATTGACCTTTCAATGGTGCCTTCCAGATCGTCAGCACCAATGAAGGCAATGGTTTCAGGATTAAGCATCTTTTTTAGATCACCCATGTCTGCCCCTATATCTTTACTTGCGTAAGCAACATCCTGTGAATTCAATTAGTTCTGGACTCCGGTTTTCACCGGAGTGACGGGTTTGGAACTTTTTGCAAAACCATCACTTCTTACTTCTAACTTCTAACTTTTCACCCCTGATAAGGTCTTCCATGTCACAGCAAAGCGCCTTGGAGAGCTTAACCAGTAGATCCACCCTTGGAGTGCGCTTGTTGTTTTCGATCTGAGACAATGCCGGGATTGACACGCCACACGCTTTTGCCAGTGTCGCCAGGGTGAACTTTCTATATTCACGCCATACCTTGAGTGGGCTTTCATCCGACGATAGGCGCTTGACAAATTCATGGGGATAGGTTTCTTCACCGGCGGCAATTGCGGCGGAGACAGTACGGGCGTCACGGATGTCTTCAAGTTCTTCCAGGCGGTCTATGATAGTTTCCCATTCACCATACGGCACTATAGCATATTCCGGTACACCGTTATGTTCAATGATCTGGATATTCATTTGTAAACGTCTCCTCTCGATCCTATTTTAAGGACATAGATTATTAGTTCGTTGTTTATGATTTCGCAGATTGCCCGCCAACCCCCTTCTCTCAATTGCCAGAATGGTGATCCCTGCAGCGGCTTCCAGTCCCCCTGGTAGACTGCGGGGTTCGCGGCGATGGATTCAAGCTCAGCGTCAATCCGTTCGGCAATGCCCTTGGGCATTTTCGCCCTTGTTTTGTTGGCCTGTTTGCTGTATTTGATCGTAAACATGTGTGGATATATTAACTAATAGTTAAATTAATGTCAAGCGTAGAATTAACTGGAACAGCAACGGGTAGACTCATATCTACACCGCTGCGTTATCGCGCCATAAAACAAGGCCCCATATCCTTCACTTTTCACTTCTTATCCTTGGAAGATTGGTTATTTGCTTTTTCATATCCTCGCAAGAAACTTCCCCGTTTGTCATTGCGAACGACCCTTGGGGAGTGTGGCAATCTATTCTTTAAATACGAGATCGCCACGTCGGCCTGGGCCTCCTCGCGATGACTGCCAAACAGTTTCTGTCATTGACAACACCCATGTGAAGCATGGGGGTAATTTGCTCGTAATGAGGTCAATGAGCAATTTCAATTCCATTTTTCAGGATATGACTCAGTAGTGTTCCTGGTACTGCTTTCCTGACCTGTGACGGCGCAAATCCAAGGACGTCTATCGGATAATGGATGTCCCATGCCGCCTTTCCCAGAAAACCAGCTCTGTCCCAGAGCCTCATTTTTTCAAAAAGCGGTGATATGACCGCCAGATCCACATCGCTTTCCGTGCCTGCGTCCAGACGCGCCTGCGATCCAAAAAGATATATCCTTTCAACGGGCACACCCAGCGCCTTGAGGTTTTCAATATACAGGGCGACTATTCTTCTGATTTCAGATGTTGCTTTAGCCATTTAATCATCCTTTTTGTATCAATGAGAATCCGTTTTGTCGAATTGTCTAAACCGCTATGTTATTAGTGTAAAAAATAAGACTTGACCCCATCTCCTGCATCCTCGAAGTTTAACAACCTCGACTTGTTAACTCCATGCCCCCGGATTACTTCCACTGCATGTTGAGCTTGCGATTGGATGCCGAACAGTCCTTCAGGTAAAGATTGATAAGACTAAGGTAGGGGATGTTGGTTTCCTCCGCCATTTTCTTGAAATACTCAATCACGTCAGGACTCACCCTTAGGGTAACCTGTTTATTGAGCTGCTTGGCATATGGATTTGTCCTGGACTTCATCTTAGACAGATCATATTCGTCTTTCATATAACTATCTCCTGTAATATTTTGCTTCATTCACCGTGGCTTTACGGGCTGAAATAATCCTTATCACTGATTCGCTTTCGCGATAGCAGTGACAAACCATTACGAGCCGTAGTCGGGAACTGAGACCAAGCAAAAGGAATCTATCCTCCCATTCAGAATGTTCGTCATCATAGAACTCCGTAGCAAAAACGTCGTAGAAAACGGTCTGTGCTTCCTCAAACGATATGCCGTGATTCCTGATGTTCTCTTCGGCCTTTGTGGAATCCCACTCAAATTGTATGTCTAACATGCTTACATTGTATCTACAATTATGAATTAGTCAAGTGGTTTTGTTCACCTTCTACAGAGCACAGAAGAAGCCGAAAGAAAGAGTCCGTAACAGTTCGTTACAGCATTGATGTCCTGGATTATTTTCGCTCTACCGGCCCCGGCTGGCAGACACGTATTGATGCTGCGCTGAAAAATTGGGTTGCCCGGCATCGTCAGGACAGTGGGGGATAGCATAGTTATGGTTTGAATTTCATCCTGAATTTCCTTACATCCGCAATCTGAGTGGCTCCACCAGCGGCCACTGTCCACCCGAAAAGAAATTTACTGAATGCGGTATTGTATGTTGAATTAAGCGTGATGGTCCTGTCAAGTGTGGCGCTGCCAAGGGCATAATCACTATCTACGTTGCCAAACGTTCCATTCGTGTACATATCGCAATTTGCCGTTCCATCAGTACAGGTTTTAATCCATGATTTTATCCTGTAAGTCCGGGCGCCGCTATTCCGGATGACTTCCATCCTGTAAGCATATTTCGGGTTTATTGCAGTTGCATCTGTGACATTTGCCAACCAGTATGACGGGTCAATAATTGCAATGGGCACCCATACGACTGTCCCGTCGGTGATAGTCCCGCTTGCAGGCCAACCTGGCTGGGTGCCGCCGCTTGTTCCGGCTGTCTGAACGGTATAATAATATCCGTTGTTCGTTCCGGGTTTAACCTGGCTGCCGACAGCATATGCGGTAGATGCGCTCCATGCAGGTATCGAGTAATAGCTTTCACTTGTTGTCGTGTTTGTTGGACCTGTGCCGGCGCTGCTCCCTGTATTGCCTCCGGTGCCGACATCTACGTGCCTGTTATCGTCATAGGTTCTTGAGTTGCCGGGAAAAGCAACGTTCGTGGCATACAAAGTCCAAACCACATTGTTATCGGTGACTGTGCAACCACTACCCTTACACCATGCTGGTTCTGAATTTCCACTTCTCTTGTTTCCTGATGCTGATGTACAGCGATAAAAATGTCCATTTGAGGCAGCGGGGTTGAAGGAGCCCCCAACGGTAGTAGGAGCAACGATGTTACCTACAGCAAATGTTTGAGGATTAGGCCTCCATGAAACCTCCTGCCATCGCACACAGGGCGGGGTTGTGCAGCTCTCGGTAACAGAACCACCTCTTGCAGTAGGCCATGTTGGTGCTGCTGCACCGCTTTGTCCGGCAGTAGTTGCCCTGTAAATATATCCGTTCGGGGTTGCGGGATGGACAACCGTATTTAAAGCATACACCATGGACGGCATCCACCTCAGGTATATCGAGACATCTTCAGGCGCACAGCCCATTAAGCTGTTATCCCCCCAGAAGACATAGGCCATGTGGTTGGCTGCAGTATCGCGCCTGCTTCCTGCGCCCGCGCAAACTGTGCCGTCGGCATTGTAATAAATATCAAATTCGGTGGCAAACTTCGGCGGGCGGATACCCAGCCCTTTATGGTCAGCAAACAACGAGATATCATTCGTATAAGGTGAACTGCTGTCATATTTCCGTGAATCACCGCCGTATGCCATGAGCTCTCCCATGCTGGTGTCCCCTCCAACAGAGCTTGCATTATTATAACCAGTGTTTCCGCTAATTACGGCAAAGGTAAACCCGTCACCGGTTGAACCGGTGGCAAATTGAAAGACAAAATAGGACCTGAAACCGTTATCAAAATCACAACTCCCATTAACACAATTCCCGGCAACATTATTCCCGCCGTACCAGACAGCGCCGAATGTTTCCGTTACCCCCTGGCCAAGGCTTATTACCTTAGTTGTTGTATTCACGGAAATAGCCTGACCGGATTGCGATTCCATGGGGGAAAAACTGGCTATATCAGTATCAAAAGTCACGTCACCCGACGGTGAGGATGCATAGGAGGAAAAATTTGTCAAAGTTACCACCCGCGACACATTGCTGAATGTACCGAAGGAGGTGAGAATATCGGTCCCTGAGTTGTAATTGGTGTAGAATTTTCCACAGCCGCTGCACAGGTCGATCTGGCTTCCAGAGGTACCTATGGTACCGTTTGCTAAATTGCTTGTATCAAGCGCTCTCCTTATCGCAGCCTCCATGCCGGCATTAGCTATCTGCAATGCCCTGAAGCTGTTCACAGAAAAGGGGTAGCTCTTCTGTTTGGCGCCCACAAACCCCACAATCCCCGCGCCAAGCAGTCCGACTGCCACGATGATTACAACAAGCACTACGATGGACATGCCCCTATTATTAGTAAGTATCAAAATATTTCCCCTTATACCCGGTAGTGTCACCAGCCAAGTTTCTGGGGCACACTTTCGTCTGGAAGGAACGTGTTACGCCTGCGCTGGTTATTGCAAAGCTCACGCTATAACAATTAGATGCGCCTACAACGACAGCAGTAATTGAAAAACTGGTTATTTTTTCACCAATTGTTATACCGTTACGCGTCAATATGTTGCTAGACCGTAGGTAACTTGCATTGGTGGAAAGAGATGCCGGTGTATTATGGGTCAATGTAATCGTTGCTGAATCCGTACCGGGTGCAACAGCGGACGCATCCCTCAGCTCCCTGGCAATCCTTTCTACAATGTATGCCCCTTCCTGCTGGATACCCCTCTCATCCTTCATAATCACATAAGTGCTTGTCAGGAATGAAAAAAAAGAAAATCCAAAGGCGCCAAGAATTCCAATAACCACCATGGTGAGAATAAGCTCGATGAGGGTAAAACCACCCTTTAATTTAAGGGTATGCATGTTTTGTCACCAGAGTGTTTGTAGTAAAACTATTCACAGTTACCGTTACCAGAACATAATTTGTTGCAGAGCCAGAATTAGCAAATGCGCTTCCATTGAAAGTTTGATAAATCGCTGTCACCGTACAACCGGAGATGCCGCTACAGGTCGCAGGAGTGATCGGGTAGGCAGTAAAGTCAGTGGTTAAAGTCGGTATTTGTTTTGCCGTCAATTCGATTACTTGTTCTGCGGTAAGTCTATTAGTCGTTACGTTTTCCGGGGTCATGCTTTCCTTGAGCGCGCTTGAGAAAGCAATAAATGTGAGAGGAACAAATATGCCCGCAATGACGATAAAGATGATAAGTTCAATGAGGGTAAAACCCATTGAATTCAGTTTTGAATTTTGAATTATAAATTTTGAATTGAAAATATTATGACCTCGAACACTTGACCGCTTGAACCGCGGAAACCGTGCGCTATTTTCCGCACGCCGTGAACGTATCATGGCACTGTAACCTTTCCGGTAATACAATATCCGGTTATTGTAGTACCCCCCAACGAAAGTCTACAGTAAGAAGGAGAAGGGCTGGCGTTAATACAACCCGTTCCCAACAATAGTTCTCCTAACGAATTGAAGGTAAAAGTTTGCGTTCCTACACTCGCGTCTGCTGGAAGCTTCAGTGTTTCAAAGGCCGCGCCGCTGTTACACGTGGTTGTGTTACACAGATAAACATCAGGGCCACCGCTAAAAGCTATGCTTACGTTCACACCTGTGCTTCCGGTTCCCCGGTTCGCCATAGCCCGCATTTGTGCATACTGAATATCTGCCACAGCCTGATCAACAGCCGTAATATTTGCAACGCTTTGCCTTGAAAGGCCAACCCGGTTGGCCACGGCAACGGCTAAAATTCCCAGTATCACAATAACAATGATCAGCTCTATAAGGGTAAAGCCGGAAGTTCGGGACGAAATTTTATTGGAAGATATCATATGCAAGGCCCATATTCTTTATAATTATAGCATATCACAATGCAATATCCATTCAAACCGTCATCTTGTTTCGGCATACAAGAAATTACAGCTTTTCTGAAATCTCCCGCTCCAGAATAGCTTTCATATTCTTTCCTATATTATTTACAAAATTTGGGTCAGCAATCAGGGCATCCAGATCAAGCTGGATACTATGGCTATCTATGCAGGCAACAATCTCAAGAAGTTTATCCTTGAGTTCTTTCATGCTTTCAAAGCCTTCAATACAGGAAAGGTTAGGCGTAATACCCTTCTGAAGATACCAGAGAAGGTCGAAATAGTCCCTGCCTTTTACCTTCACGGTGGTATTCCCCTGCTTGTCTGTTTTTTCCCACTTGCGGAAAAGGATTGCCCTGACTTTTGTTGCCATGAGGGTAGATATATCGAGTGTTTTGATAAGAATGGAACGATTATATTTGAAAATCGGGCGGATATCCGTAGAGTATTTTGTACAGAAATCAAACTCGGAAAAGACCTCGACTTTGAGAAACAGGTCGTCCGTCTCTTCCCTGGTGGAAATGCCGAGATCGTGAAGAATGGGAAACTTCAGGTAGACCCGGAATTTCTGGACAGTGGTTTTTGCTTGAAGATCGGTGCGCTTTGAAAAATATTCCTCTAAATCCTTGGCCAGCTTTGACACATTAATCTTTTTAGTTTCATCGATAAAATCCATATCTTCTGAAAGCCGCTGGAGGTCAAAACACAGCGCGAGAGCAGAACCCCCGTAAAAAAGAAGTTGGCTATAATCCTTATGGGAGTAAATAAAACCAAGAACTACAATCTGAAGGTACTCTTTGAGAAGGTTCCGCTTAAAAAGATTGTTTCGAGATGGTGATTCGCTGATGATGCTTGCGAGGATTGGTTTGATAATTTCCATGATGGTGGTTATTTTAGCCAATTAATAATCTCCTTCATTCGCTGTGATCTTTCTATTTCAACGTATCCTTTAAGCTCGTTGAAATTATCTTCTGTAAATTCCTCAAGGTTAAGGCGCAGCTCCTCGATTGATCGCTTATCCTTGAGCAACCTTTTTCGAAAATACAGAAAATCAAAGAATGCCTTAGCTTTTGTCGCCTTAAGTATTGAAAAGTTGCCTTTCTTTGCTACTTTGAAACCGACAAACAATTCTTCTCTGATTTTGTGATAGATAAAATTGCCCAGGTCATTGGAAAAATGGTCAGTTTTGCGAAGCCCCACAGAAGTTATATTCCGGGGAATTTCGGTGAGCATATTGTGCTCGTGGAGAACATACTCAAGGCTGAGATAAGAGGGCGAATAGAGCTTGTTAGCAACAAATTCAACATAATCGGAAAAGACACCTCTACGCTCTGCATTATCAAGGTAACTCTTTGTCACGTATAGATTTTTTCTGAGACGGACCATGATTCCCCGCTTTACATAGCGAGAGAGAATTATATTGAGATACGTCCGTCCTTCTCCTATCGGAGCCAGATCAGCCGCACCAAAAGACGGCAGCGTCGCTACCAGCTTGAGGATTTGTGTTGTTTTCATATCATCGTTTCTCATAATATACATTAATAGTATATTTAAAGAAACAAGTTGTCAAGCACCTTAGTATGCGCCGGTTATTGCATAGTGGATTTTATACATATATTCGGCTAAATTCGATTATATAGGGGATTAGCATCAAAACCGATATTATTACAATAATTCTATGAAAAATCAGGAATCAGAACAATAACATATTGATCATATTGTAAAAAAATGTCAAAATGGTGAATCCATGGAAATACCATACATCGAGTATTTTGGACTTACAGAAAAACCTTTCTCCCTCACCCCGGACCCCCTTTTCTATTTTGAATCAAAAAGCCACAAAGAGGCCCTCGATCACCTGACATTCTTTCTTGACCAGAGAGAAGGTTTTGCACTGCTTTACGGTGATGTAGGCACTGGGAAGACAACGCTCTCCCGGATATTTCTCAACTCCCTTGATGCCTCTCTGTACAACACAGCCCTGATTCTCAACCCCATCATGAATAAACTTAATTTTCTGAAGGAAGTTCTGAAAGAATTTTCCATTGAGAATGATAAGCTTACACAAAAGAAAGGACTCGACTTGTTAAAAGATTTCCTTCTGGAAGAACACATTAAGGGAAAGAGATCTATTCTCATAATTGATGAGGCCCAGTTGATTCAAAACAACCTCTTTGAGTTCATAAGAATCCTCTCAAACATAGAAACAGACAAAGAAAAGATACTCCATATAATCTTCTTTGCCCAGCCTGAAATTGTTGCAAGACTCCAGGGAGACAACCTTAAGTACCTGTCTCAAAGAATTACCGTGACCTACGAATTAAAACCCCTTGACCTTGAAGAGGTCGGCCTCTATATAAACTTCCGGCTTTTCAAGGCCGGTTCAAAAGCCTTTCCCCAGTTCCGCGACGGTGCGGTAAAACTCATTCACCGGGCATCAAAGGGTTATCCCAGATTGATCAATGTAATATGCGACAGATGCATACTCCTCCTGTATTCCCAATCAAAAAACGTTGTTACAAAAAACCTCGCTGAGACTGCCCTTAAGGAGCAGAACATTACCTTATCAAAAGAGAAAGGTGCCGGATTATCAAAGATTGTATTTATTGCAGCCCTGTCTGCTTCAGCGTGTGCCCTCCTCATGCTCTTCTGGTGGGAATTTATAATCCTTTATAAAACTCTTTTTTCAAACCCGTAGTGTAAATCCATTTCTAATTCAATAGTGTATATTATATTTTATGTCAGATGTCATTGCGAGCAAAGCGAAGCAATCTCAAGGCCTTATATTGCCACGTCGCTACGCTCCTCCTAACCCAACTTCATGCT
>PNOM01000045.1 GCA_013824835.1 Syntrophus sp. (in: bacteria)
AATTGGGATAATCATATACCCTGGGAGATGGCTGATAGTAATATGCAGGAGGAGGAGCCGGATAATAGTATACCCGTGCAGGAGGTGGTGCTACGTATACTGGAGCAGCCAGGGCGTTGCCGATGATGGCGCCTAAAGCGAGACCTCCAACAACGGCACCGGCAATACCCCAACCGTTACCGCGATACCCGTGGTTGTATCCCCGTCCGCCATAATATCCAGGGCCCCGCGCATCGCTAACGGCAGGCAAGATAGACACAAAAAGTACAGCAAGAAGCAATGCAATCACAATTATCTTTTTCATATTATCCTCCTATGATCTGATGGTTTTGAAATTTCATATCTAATGTTCATGTCTACTAAGTAGCAAAAGCGATGCCATTGACGAACAGGTTCCAATTAGTTGAAATTGTTGAAGATAATTTGCGATATCAGTTATGGGCCCATATCTTCAGGAAATAAATGTCGAAACAGATGGTTTGTGTGCGACATAATTGTCGAACGATGGCCTACCATGTGAGATGGATGGACTGAGGCAATTCTCGGTGAAAATGGACGTAGATTGCCGCGTCCCCCACGCTTCACTCTGGGCTTTGGCTCACTCGCTCCTTGCAACAACCGTTTAAAAATTTATTGTCATTGCGAACGAAGTGAAGCAATCTCATGCAGTTACAGATTAGCCAATAATTACTAACATGGACTGTGGTTGGTTTGACAGCATTGTATTAAGTAGGATATAAAAGAGGTATTCCATGGGACATTCAATTAATGCAAAAGACGGGATATACCTCGCCCTGGCCGAACGCCTGAACAGGCACCCTGTTGGTGCGCCGGTCAATGAAACTTTGCTGGAGATACTCTATAGGCTCTATTCGGAAACAGAAGCCTTTGTTGGCAGCAAATTTTCCTTGATCCCTATGACTCTCAGCAGAATTGCATCTATCAGCAATATTCAGGATGATGAACTGAGGAAGATTCTTGATGTCATGGCAGAGAAAGGCCTGGTAGTTGATATTCCACGTAAAGACACATGCTATTATGTATTGGCCCCTATGATTATCGGTTTTTTCGAATATACCTTTATGAGGACACGGGAAAATGTGGACCTCAAGGGGCTCGCAGAGTTATTTGACAGATATTTTCACATTCCGGAGGTGCTGAAGGAATTCTCCGGAAGAGCGGATACAAAACTCATGAGAACGCTGGTCTATGAAAACCTCATACCCGTGGCAGTAGACACTGAGATATTAAGCTACGAAAGGGCATCCAGCATCATAAGGGAATCGGGCGGCGGTGCAATATCCCTCTGTGCATGCCGTCACAAGGCAGCCCACCTCGGCAAGGCCTGCGAAGCCCCTATGGAGACGTGCACCTCCCTTGGCGGCACTGGTGAATGGATTGTCCGCAGTGGTCTTGGTAAATCGGCCAGTGTAGATGATTTACTCAGAGTGCTTGACAAGACGGAAGAATATGGTTTGGTCCATACCTGCGATAATGTGTTGAATCAGCCCGCGTTTATCTGCCACTGCTGCGGTTGTTGCTGCACGGTGCTGAATCCCATCGCGACAACCGGCGATTACAAACTGGGCAATGCCCATCCGAGCAACTTCATACCTGTTGCAGATCCTGAAAGCTGTATTGGTTGTGGTGTCTGCGCGGAGAGATGTCCCATAAGGGCCATTACTATGAACGATCAGGGGGACGGTACGTATCTTCCCGAAGATAACAGTAGTGCCTGTATTGGCTGCGGTGTATGCAGTGCAGTATGTCCCGCTGGTTCAAGAACTATGACCCGCAAGGGTGCGCTCCATGTTCCTCCAAAAGACAGCCGGAAACTATATGCTCAAATCGCGAGAGAGAAGTCAAAAGGTTAAACCCAGATAAGCCGTTAAAGCATAGTGTCGGGGTAATCCTTAAGCAAACCGTCGTGAGGCGAGGAAGCCCGGTCTTTTGTGAAGACAAAAGTTCCGAAGCCGAACGCGAGCGATTGAAGCCGCTGGAGCGTAAGAGCGTGTTTGCGAGGAATATCCCGACACAGATGCTCATCCTGATGGAAAATTTGAGTTAAAATATCGCACCCTTAAGGTGCTCTTTTTTTCAGGGATGAGAGAAGTCCTGCACCCATTACCATCACCACAAAGATTGTTACCGGCCATATTGGATGAATGATCTTGTAAAAGCCGAATAGAAAGGAGCCGAGGAGTATCAGGATTGTCCCGAGAAGAGAGATGTAGGCGAAGAGGCTGTTAATCCTGTTTCCTACCCAACCGATAAATACAATGTAGACGATGGCGCTTAAAAAGACGGCGATCCATGTAATCTCACGAAGGATTTCCTTCACAAAGAAACCGAGAAGGAGGGAGAGTGCACCGATTGAGAGCGTGGTGATTCTTGATGCGAGAAGAACCTTTTTGTCGTTACTCAGATTAAGGGCAGGGGCTACATAACCCTTTACTGCGAGGGTTGTTGCACCCATGAGAAAAGGTGAACCGGAACTCATGAGGGGCGCCCACATGCTGAGGAGAAAAAAGACGGCCACAAAGGGGGGCATGATTGCAAGGAGGGAGGGCAGGGCTGAAAGAGATGGTATGGCAGGGAAGAGATGTTTGGCCGCAATTCCGCATAGGGCGGCCATGGTCACTACAGGTATTGCAATAAGATTGCCTATAAGAATGCCCTTTTTGCCTTCATTGAGGTTTTTTGCTGATGAGGCGGTATTTATAACGGGTTGGGCAAGTACACCGAGGGTGAGATTAATATATGCCCAGCTCAATACCTGGAAGGCCCCGAGATCGCCAAAGGGGGTGAAATAGTGGGTGGTATTGACCATCCGTGCAAGGGCGTCCGTATTGCATACGACATAGAGGCCACCGAGAAATATGCCGAAACATATGGTGCAGATATGGATCATATTTGTATACGCCGTGGCAACAAAGCCGCCCATAACATTATAGAGGGTAAAGACTATGGCAGTCAGCACCATCCCTTCCCTGAATGAGATGTGGTCAATGAAAATTACCGACAGTATGGCTCCTCCCCCTACAATCTGCATGGTTACACACCAGATGGAAAATATCAGTTGGAGGATACCGGCGAGACGGGTTGTTTTTTTGTCGTAGAGGTCCCCTACCACATCGAGAATGGAATAGGTTTTCCGTCCTTTCATGATCCTGGGGAGCATAAGGGCGGTGATGCACATGGCGACCCATATACCCGCCTGGAACCACAATGCGCTGATCCCGTGGATATACGCCCCCTGGGCCATTCCTACGATAGATACCCCTCCGATCCACGTGCCTGCAATGAGCACTGAGATGAAGGGCACGGAAAGACCTCGCGATGCGACAAGATATGCCTCAGAAGACCTTGACCGCCTTGTTACATAAAGTCCTGTAAGCCAGAGAAGACTGATATACCCAATGATTGCGAAAAGGTATATGCCTTTCATAACTCACCTCTTTTTGAAGAATTCGTCGAGACGCTCCTTAAACTGTGGTTTGCCGCCAAGCTCAGCCACATAGTATCTTTCCTTGTCGAGGTGGGCTTCAAGTCCGGAGAAAAGGGACCTGTTCACAAGGTCCTTGAAGGGCGCGATTGTCTCCATGGGAAGGGCCTTGAGGTCGCGGATCATCTTTTCGAGCTTGGCATCAATCTCACCTTCTTCCCAGACAAAATTGACAAGACCGAGTTCTTTCGCCTCTGCCATCGTAATATTACGGGAGAAGAGGTACATTTCGTTAAACCTTTTTGCCCCGATAATCCTTGAAAGGAGAAAGCTGCCGCCGCCGTCAGGGGTAAGACCGATCCTCCTGTAACCCATATTCATAATTGTGTTAGGCGCAGCTATTGACAGATCACAGGCCAAAGAGAGACCAACCCCGGCCCCCACTGCAACGCCCTCAAGAACCGCAATGACAATGGCGTTGATGTTACGGATAAGCATAATGCTCTTGTGAAGGGAGCCTGCCATTGAATCGATGCGTGCCCCTGTGTCCGTGCTTTCCCTGAACTCCACAATATCCCCCCCGGCGCAAAAGGCCTTGCCTGAGCCCCGGATAACCACAACAGAGCTTTTTTTCTCCTGTGTATTGAGCAGCGCCTGGTAGAGGGCAGGAAGGAGCTCTGAATCCATGGCATTCTTTTTTTCAGGTCTGTTGAGCCAGATTGTAGATACCCCGTCATTAAATTCTTCTCGTATTGCATCCATAAAAAACCTCCTCTTTTATCTATAAGGTTTTAAGAAATACTTTGTAAGCCCATTGTAATGTTGTGAACGTTTCATGCTCCCCGGCATAAACAAAGAACAATGTTTTACTCTCCCTTTGTTCACCCTTGTCTGTATGGCGACATAGCTATTATACACTATCTTCTGAATAATAAAAGAATCTGCGTGCCATTTTTATAGGGTCATTTTTAAAAAATTTTGCCGGGATTTAAAAGCCCCTTCGGATCAAAGGCTGCTTTAATACGTCTCATCAGAGCAATCTCGCTTTCGGACATCTGCAGGGGAAGATAATCCTTGACCGTGATCCCTATGCCGTGTTCTCCTGTCAGGCTTCCGCACATTTCCATGGTCTTTTTGTAGACCTCTTCAAGTATGGTATAAGCTTCACTTAATTCGGCAAAATTTCTTCTCCTGTGGAGTATGGTAACGTGGAGGTTGCCGTCCCCTGCGTGGCCGAAGGTGGCTATCTTTATGGCAGGACTGTATTTCAAGGCGCGGATGGCTTTTACGAGAAAAGGCAACTGGTAACGGGGCACCACCACGTCTGCCTCAAGGTGGTCTTTCCCCAGCGCCTTGAGGGAAGGGAGCGTCTCCCTCCTGATGAGCCAGTATCGGTCGCTCTCTGTATCATCAAGGGCGATCTTTGCCTCAAGGAGACCTTCAATTCCTTTGCATAGGGCCAGTATTTCATTTGCCTCCTCCCGTAGCGCCCCCTCATGATGGCCATCAATCTCTACAAGAACAAGGGCCTCGGCCTCCCTTCTCAAAGGTGCGCCAAGATGGTCGGCAGTGGTATTTATGGAAATATTGTCCATCAGTTCTATTGCAGAGGGTATAATCCCTGCCTTAAAGATGCTGACCACCAGATCTGCGGCCTTTACAAGATCATTGAGATAGATGATGAGGGTAATTCTTTTCAGCGGGAGGGGGAGGAGCTTGAAGCATATCTTTGTAATAATTGCGAGGGTGCCCTCAGAGCCTACGAGGAGGGAGACCATATCATATCCTGCTACATTCTTGACGGTGTTTCTGCCCAGGGAGATGATTTCCCCATCTGGGAGCACTGCTTCAAGGGCCAATACATAATCGCGGGTAACCCCGTATTTGACGGCCCTTGTGTAGCCGGCGTTTTCTGCAACATTGCCCCCGATGGTACTCTCAACGGTGCTTGACGGGTCAGGAGGGAAAAAGAGGTGATGCTTCTTTAACTCCTGCTGGAGGTCGCTTGATATCACCCCTGGTTCTAATGTGACCTGCATATTCTTTTCGTCAACTTCAATAATGGCGTTCATGCGCAGGAGCGACAGGAGTACGCCGCCATGAACCGGCAGGGCGCCCCCTGACAGCCCGGTTCTTCCTCCCTGGGGTGTCACAGGAACATCATATTTGTAAGCGAGCCTCATTACTGCAGATACCTGTTGAGTATTCTCCGGCAGCACTACCACATGGGGCATGAAGCGTTGTTCTGTTGCATCATAGGAGAAATGACTAAGCCCTTCTCTGTCAAGGATGATCTGGTGGGCCGTTAAATGATCTTTCAGTTCCGCAAGGAAAGTTTCAACATCCATAGTGCACCCACCTCCGTATTTCTCTGTCTTCGGCACATTATAACACTCTATAGGGTTATTCGCCACGGATAAGGATTCATATAATGGTGGTTGAAAGAGGGGCGGCTTGGGGGTATAATGGAAAAAGTATACTGAAGGAGGTGTAGAATATGTCGGTAATGCTTGAGTTTGCCATGTTTCCAACCGATAAGGGCGAGAGTGTTAGTGAATTTGTGAGCAGGATCATAAAGATGATCGATGAAAGCGGCGTCACATATAAGCTCACCCCAATGGGGACAATTGTGGAAGTGGAGACCCTTGATGAGGCACTGGATGTCGTAAAGAAGGCATACAGCCAGCTTGAACCTGACTGTCACAGGATCTATTCTTCCATAAAACTCGATATCAGGAAAGGAAAGACCGGCAGACTGGCCCAGAAGATAGAATCTATTGAGAAGAATATAGGCAGAGAGGTGAAGAAGTAGGAAAGGCGGAGCAGGATATTATTCGATGCTCTTCACGATGTCTATCAGTTCGGATAGACGACTGATTACGAAGTCTCCGTCTTTTTCAAAACCAGCCGGTCCATAGCCATAGGTCACTGCTACGGTTTTCACGGAAGATGCCTTGCCGGTGTCCATATCGATCCGGCTGTCTCCAACGATAATTGCATGTTCAGGTTGTACGTTGAGCCTTGAAAGTACATGAAAAACAGGTGCTGGCGAGGGTTTCCGTTCCGGCAGGGTGTCTGCGCAGACAACCATATCAAAATATTGTGTGAGCCCGAGCCCGTCAAGGGTTTTAAGGGAAGGGCGTTCGGGTTTGTTGGTGACTATGACCTTTTTGTAGCCCTTAAGGGCCTTCAGGGTCTCTATGGTATCAGGATAGGGTAGTGTATAGTCCATATAATGGGATGAATAATACTCCACAAGTTCCTTGATAAGTCTTTCCTTATCAACAGTTACATTATGTTTCTCAAGTACATTATCAACAAGTTTTGAGGGACCCCCGCCGACCATACCCGCTACCTCCTGAGGGGTGAGGGTTGGTATGCCATAGGGTTCAAAGGTGTGATTGAGGGCATTTGCAATATCATGAATGGAGTCGATCAAGGTCCCGTCAAGATCGAAGATGATGAGTTTTACGGGCATGACTTAGTCTAATATGAATGCCTGTAGATACTCAACTGATTTTAATTGATACGTCAAAGGCCCCATAATAAATCTCTATATCTTCTGGTCGGCCAACGGCTTGTTCGTAGATACTCATCTGCGGCGTCCTGCTGCGCTTGCGCCCTGCGACGTATCACGATACGCCTGCGGTCAGCAAATGCTCGCAGTCCATCCACATCTGAAGCACTCCACTCCAAGCCGTCGTCCACCCACACCGGTAATCATACCCTTTTACCATGGGAATGATTACCGGTAAAATAAGACATTACCGATATATGTTCTTAAAGAGTTCTTCATTTTGTAGTATATTCCGGCACCCTCAGTGTTAAAGATATCTAATTAATGCCGTCCAGGAATATCTACTTTTTTACCTCAGCACAAATGAGGCCTTACGTCGGGGCGCTGTTGTTTTCAGTGATTATCTGATATAGTGCATAACAACAGTGCATGGCACTATGAAGCACTTATTAAAGAGCCGGGAGGAATAGAATGGCACATGTTACCGTAGTGGCGCGAATCAAGGCAAAACCTGAAGCTTCAGCGAAGGTCCGCGAAGAACTCCTGAAGCTTATTGAGCCTACACTCAAGGACGATGGCTGTATTTACTATAATCTGCACCAGGATAACGAAGATCCTTCTGTGTTTATTTTTCTGGAAGAATGGGAGAATAAGGCGCTTCTGGATAAGCATCTGGAAACTGCCCACCTCAAGAATTTCCAGAAATCAACGGAAGGGCTTATTGATGAGCGGGTTATCAGTGTTCTTACAAAAATAGGCTGACTGTCAAGGGCATAATGAATGACTATCTGGTAATAAAAAACTCATCCTTTATGCTGCCATCTATATCCCTGACGATAAAAGAGTAACCTTCGTCTGTTCTCTTTGCCGTGATATAGCGGAAAAAATCATTATCTTCATCATAAAAAGTAGGTTTTCCGCCGCTCGGTGCAGCTATAACATAGGTGATGCCACCTTTTTCGCTCCTGAGATAGATGTGATCGTGACCGGAAACCACAAGAGCCACCTTTTTCTGCATAAAAAGTCTATGAAGCGCGTCACGGGCTATTTTATTTCGGTCGAGGCCATGACGGGGCCAAAAGGGGAAGAGGGGCTGGTGAAGGAAAACAAACTTGTATTTAAATGGCCGATTGAGTTCGGTCTTCAGCCATGCAAGCTGTTCTCCTGCTATCGTGTTCTCAAAGCCGGGAATCTCTGTGTTTAAAAGAACAAAAAGGGTATCCCCATCGGAGAAGGAATAGTAGAGACTGGGGAAGAATCTCAGATATACTTCCATCGATTTTTGTCCATGGATATCGTGGTTTCCAGGCACAAGATGCAGTGTTTTTCCTGGCCCGGTGATCTCAAAAAACCTTTTCCATTGTCTTGATTTACCGGGATTATGTATGGCATCGCCTAAATGGATAATAGTCTCTATCTTTTGTTCTTCAATTATCCGGATGAATGCGCTGTAAACCGAATCAGGTGAACCTACGTGGGTGTCGCTGACAATGGCGAAGGATGTCAGTTCCGCCTGCGCGAAGAAGGGAAGCAGAAGGAGAAGTGCTGCTAAGAGGAATGCAGCCCACCGGTTCCCCGCAGGTCTGAGGATATCGGACAGTCGGCGAATCATGCTTCCTTTATGACCACCGAAACCTTGCGGTCAAAGGGGTTTGTTCTTATTGCGAGAGAAAAGAGAAAGGGGTAGTTGTGTTTCAGGTACTTCATGTAATCGATCCATTCGACTACAATAATGTGGTAGACCCTTTTAATGTCATTTGCCAGATGGTCGCTGTCTGCCTTGGGTATATCTGTGAAATCATCACGGTATGCAAGCTCCTCGGTGACGTGAAAGACGGCGCGGAGGAGGTCCGTGAAGGACTGATGTTCCATGAGAACCGGATTTTCAAGGAGTCTTACGAGAAAATCCCTTTTCCCCATCAGGAAACCTTTCAGCTCTATAAGGTCAACCCTCTCCATACTCACGATATAGTCATGTTTTTTTGAATTCCTGCCGGCCCTGGTAAAGTCTTTAACAGACCAATTTGCATTGACAATCAGCTCAGGACGTATAGAGTCAAAATTGTGGTCAAATCGTGATAAATCAGCCATGAGTGAGATGCCTACCTCACTGAAAAAAACGCCGATTACCATATTCAGTTTTTCCAAGCGGCTCTCGATTTCCCGTTTGGCGAGCATGATTTCAGTTACATTGGCGATTACGCCAAGGAAGGTGCCCACCCCTGTGACGACGAGGGCCATAGTAAATATTTTCCCCCACATTGTCACAGGGGAGATGTCACCGTAACCCACTGTCGCCATAGTGACAACGACAAAATAGGCTGCATCGAGAACGGTTTTTCCCTCGATCACCATGAATCATGCGGTGCCGACCACGATGAGGGCGAAGAAGAAAACGAGAAAGACCTTAAGTCTTGTTTTTATGGCATGCATATGCTCAATAATCCCCTTATGGCAATTGTATGAAACATCTTATTCCAATTCTAATTCAAAGCCCTATCTTTGTTGGCTGCGTCATCCGCTCCTCGATGTACTATTAAAGTACACCTGCGTCGCTTCTTCCTTGCCGCCTCGATATCATCTTCGACTTAGAATTGGAATTATGTTAGCAGGAGCAACCGGGGATTGTCAAATAGTTGCAGCTCATCGAACATTTTATTGCATGGAAGCATTATAATTGTGTATAGTTGAAGCATTACAGGACAATAATATGCTCTATTGCCATGCCCGCATAAAGGGGGTTTTACATGAGGTTATATAATTCATGAACACATATGATTACTGTGAGCAAAAAGGTATTTCTCTAAGACAGATGATGGATTTTACCTCAGGGGCCAACCCCCTGGGTTTATCAAATGCAGCCAAACATGCAATACGAAAACAGGTTAAGTTTCTGGAATACGCCCCTGACGAAGAGCTGCGGTATTTAAAGAGGCATATATGCAAAAAAGAGGGGATAGGCGCTGATGAGATTGTCTTTACCGCAGGTTCAACCCATCTTTTACAGCTCCTCTTTCAGATAGTCAAACCCCGTAAGGTTGTCCTCCTTTCCCCTTTATCGAGGAGGTTTGAAGAGACCGCCTCAGTGTGCGGGGTGCAGATAAGCCCCTTTCCCCTTGAAGAGGAGAGGGGGTTTACGGTAGACATGGAAGGGTTGTTTCGTCACGTAAAAGGTGCGGACATGGTGATTATTGCATCTCCCCATGATAGGACAGGCAAGGCGATCCCTAAGGATGATCTTCTGAACCTCATAGATGAGACTGAGAGACTTGGTAAAACCCTTGTTATTGATGAGGCATTGAGGGGCTACAGTGAAATGGAATCCCCTGTCGGGCATGTGACCCGGTCTTCTTCTGCGATCATTATCAGGACCTTTTCCCTCTTCCATGGTATGGCTGGGCTCCGTATAGGATATGGAATCGGCCCGGAAAAGCTGATTCATGCCATGAATGGCGCCCGCCCTTCATGGCAAATGAACGGGCTTGCTCCTCATGCCGCCCTTATGTCCCTCAAGGATAGAGAATTCAAGTCACGAACAATGAAGTTTATCGATGATGAAAAGGCATACCTGAGGCAGAAGTTGTCCGCTATCAATGGCGTTGATCCTATTGAAAGGCCCGGTAATATGCTCCTTGTAAAGGTGACCGGGGAATTGGAAGTCCTGAAGAAGCAATTTCTGGAAAGAAATATCCTTATCGATGGGTTCCCCGGCAAAGAAGGGAAGGTATATATAACGCTTCCAATGGGAAGACATAAGGCGAATGCCTTTTTTGTGCGGGCATTACGACGGATTATGGGGAAGAAGATATGAGCCGGGCGAGGAAGGCATCCGTATTTATTCTCTGCTGCTTTTTAGTCTGCACCCTCTTTGTTGCAGATGCATCAGGTCAGCAAAAAGAGATCAGAATACTCCATATGAATGATTTTCATGGTTTTGCGGTGGAACATAAGGCATTCGGTTCCGATGAGGTCCTTGGGGGTATTGCTTATGGTGCATGGAGGGCTCAGGAACTCAGAAAAGAAAAGCCGACCCTTCTCCTTGCCGCAGGGGATATGATCCAGGGGAGCAACTGGGCAAACTTATTTCAAGGAGAGCCGGTTATCGAGGTCATGAATGAAATGGGATTTGACGCCATGGTGGTAGGCAATCATGAGTTCGATTTCGGACAGGAGGTTCTCAGGGAGAGGATCAAAAAGGCGCATTTTCCTGTCCTTGGCGCAAACGTTCAAGGTCTGTCAGAACTTGAACCCTATGTGATAAAAGAACTCAATGGAATAAGGATTGGCATAATCGGGATTGTTACCGCTGATACGCCTCAATCAACCCATCCGAGGAATGTGGTGGGCCTGAAATTCCTCTCCCCTGTTGATACGACCGAAAAATATGTGAAAGAGCTGAAGGGGAAGGTCGATATCATTTTAGTTCTTTCCCACCTGGGGTTGAATCAGGATATGCTTCTTGCCCACCGCGTAGAAGGTATTGATGTAGTTGTCGGTGGTCACACCCATACAAAACTGGTAAAATACATGCTCATAAATAAAACAATAGTAGTCCAGGCCTGGGAACACGGGCTGGTCATAGGGGTTCTTGATCTTACGGTGGACAATGGCAAAATAGTGGAGGCAAAGAGTTACCTTGAAGAGATAAAACCAGGGGGTATGAAAAAGCTCTCATCAGTGTCGAAGATTGTAAGCAAATACAGCAAAAATATTGACGGGATAATGGAAAAAGTGGTTGGTGAGGCGGAGGTTGACCTTGACGGGAAAAATGTGAGATCACAGGAGACAAACCTCGGCAATCTTGTAGCGGATATCATGCGGGAGAGGGCAGGGGCGGATGGCGCAATAATGAATGGCGGCGGCATAAGGACAAGCATTAGCAAGGGAGAGATTACTGCGGGAGATGTCTATTCGACGCTCCCCTTTGATAATTATGTGGTTGCCATGCAACTGACAGGAAAGCAGCTCAAGGATGCCCTTGAGCATGGAGTGTCCGGTGTGGAGGATGGAGAAGGAAAGTTTCCCCAGATTTCCGGCATTGCCTTCACCTTTTCCAGAAAGGCGCCAAAGGGTGAACGGATAAAGGAGGTCCTGGTCAACAGAAAACCGATAGATCTTGATAAAAACTACACCATTGCCACCAATGATTTTCTGGCTGCAGGGGGTGACGGGTACAAGGCTTTTGGAGATGCGGTAAAGTCATCAAAGGATTTTGCTGTAACCGGGGGTATGATGAAGGGTGAGAAGCTTGTATACAGCAATTCAGGGGAATGGGTAAGGGATATCATGATCGAGTATATAAAGGCCAGGAAAAAGATCTATCCCGTTGTAGAGGGGAGGATTAAAGAGCTGCCGTGATGTGGGGAAGGCTCAGTCTTGATGTATTGCGATGAAAGTATATGTGAATAATCAGGAAATTCAGCTCCTTCCCGGCATGACAGTAAAACATGCCCTTGTCCATTGTAAACTTTTACAGGAAATAGAATCCGGCAAAAGGGTCTACGATGAATGGGGCAACGAGGTGGGACTCTCCGGCGCCCTGTGGGACGGAGCAAGGATTTATGTGAGGTAGTAGAATCTGTTATCGATAAAAGATGATCATCTCTTTCGATTCTGTGCCCGGAGCGACTCAGCGTTGAGATTCTTGTGAAATAAGAGAGGGTGTTGCTCAATCTCAGCATTCAGTTGCTTCAATCGTTTCATTGCAGTCCACTCCTGCAATGCGACAATGAGAGATTCTGTAATATTCTTTGCCCCGCTGACCCTCTTCACCTCTTCAATCAACTGATCGGGGATAATTGCAGTAACCTTCATACGATACATTATGCGATGGAATATCCGCTCTCTCTGTCAATTAGATGGAAATCTATATACTCCAGGGGTCGCTGTGCCGTGGATGGTTTTGGCGCTCCCCTCGTTTTATCACCCTAACATTATAATTTGCAAATAATGACATGACTCTCCACAGCTTGATAGGGTAACAACATTTCCTCGCCCCTCCGGGGGATAGGGTCGGGAGAGGGGATAGGGGTCCCATTCCGCTGATTGCTGCGGGGAGGTTCAATCCCAAAAGTCATTGGGAGACTGAAAAATTATTTGTAATTATGGAATCAAAGGGTTAACATTCTTCATACAACAAAACAGGGGTCACAGGTCGACTGAATATGTGTAACGGAGAGAAACAGCACGAGAAAAGTGAGAGTATATGATGAGTGACCGATACACTCCGATGTATCGCATTACCCCTGTCATCCTGCACTGTGTGGAGCAAATAGGCGAGGCCCTGGGAAATCTCCGCACTCAGCTTGACAACGCCACGACCCCTGTCTTGAGGCATAGCAACCGTATCAAGACTATTCAGGCATCGCTGGAAATAGAAGGTAATACCCTGAACCTGGATCAGGTTACCGCCGTGTTGGACGGCAAACGGGTGCTGGGTCAGCCTCGTGAAATCCAGGAGGTGCGTAACGCCTTTGCCGCTTACAAAGAACTGTCGAACTGGTCGGCTCATTCTCGCTATGGCCTGCTTGCTGCTCACGGTCTGTTGATGGCTGGCCTGGCTGATGAAGTCGGGCGTTTCCGTTCCGGTAATGTAGGTATCCACCGCGGCAAAGAAGTCGTGCATATTGCACCGCCCGCCGCCCGCGTACCCAGTCTGATTGATGATCTCCTTGCCTGGTTGGAGACGACCGAGGAGCATCCTCTTGTTGCGAGTTGTGTCTTTCACTACGTGTTCGAGTTCATCCATCCCTTCCAGGACGGGAACGGTAGATTGGGGCGACTCTGGCAGACACTTATCCTCAGCCAATGGCGACCGGTATTTGCCGTGCTTCCCATAGAAAGCATCATCCGTGACCGTCAACAGGACTATTATGATGCTCTCGTCCAATCCGATCATGACGCGGATGCTACGGTGTTCATCGAGTTCATGTTGAACGCCGTTCTCCAGGCAATCGAAGAATCAACCCTTGAAAGCGACCAAGTAACCGTTCATCAAAGCGACCAAGTAATACGTCTGCTCCATGCACTGGGTCAGGCGCAAAGGAGTGCGTCCGACCTCATGGCCAAACTGGGGCTTTCCCACCGGCCAACATTCCGTAAGAACTACCTTCACCCGGCACTCGCCGCGCAATTGGTCGAGATGATCCATCCCGACACACCGCGTTCCCGCAACCAGAAATATCGTCTGACAAAGCGTGGCGAGCAACTAATGAAAACAAAGGATGCCTGATTACGCGGGGAAAGACACCACTGTCGGAAATAATGACATTATCTGTTTGAACTTTACAGGCCATTGGCTTAGAATCCAGTATATACATCAGTGACGTAACGGCGGTTAGTTTCTTCAAAAGCATCCATTCTTTGGAGGGGAATCATCGTGAGAACGTCAGTCAACACATTTTCTAATAGAGCAGTTCAGTTTCAAAAGGGGAAAAAGGGATAAGCATGGGAGAATACTACGCCCATAGCCTGCCGGGCAGGCCGAAAGAGGAATGGCAGCAACTTGAAGAGCATTTGAAGAATGTGGCAGGGGTGGCGAAGGGGTTTGCGGAGGATTTCGGTGCGGGGGAGTGGGGGTACTTGGCGGGATTGTGGCACGACCTGGGGAAGTATTCTCAGGAGTTTCAGGCAAGACTCCAGAATTTGAGCGATCCCGATGCCCACATTGAAGCCAAACCGGGACGTCCCGATCATTCTACTGCCGGGGCACAGCATGCTTACAACATGTTAAAAGACAAAGGGAAAATGATTGCCTATGCCATTGCCGGGCACCACGCAGGTCTTCCTGATGGGAAAACACCGGATCAGTCATGTCTTGTCCAGCGGTTCAAAAAGGATGTGCCAAATTATTCGGATCACCCCCCCAGCATACTCAATCAAAAGGCATCACCCGAATTACCTTTCTCCGTTGAGCGACAACGTTTTTGCTTTCAGTTTACTTTCTTTGTAAGAATGCTCTTTTCTTGTCTTACCGATGCAGATTTCCTTGATACGGAACGTTTCATGGAAGCCAATAAATCGTTATGGAGGGAAGGGTATCCCGACCTTAAACTTTTAAAGGAAACTCTCCTAAAACATATGGATGAGGTCGTTGCACATGCGCCGCCATCTGTTGTAAACGGGCAACGTGCTGAAATTTATCATTACTGCCTCGATGCGGCTAATTTAAAACCTGGATTGTTTTCGCTGACAGTCCCTACGGGAGGCGGAAAAACTCTCTCCTCCCTCTCTTTTGCTTTGAAACACGCTGTCATAAACAACTTAAAAAGGGTAATTTACGTAATCCCCTATACGAGTATCATTGAGCAGAATGCAGATGTTTTTCGACAAATTCTCGGCGAGGATGCGGTTCTTGAACACCACTCAAATTATGACCCATCAGAGGAAGACCACAGATCACGTCTGGCCTCTGAAAACTGGGACGCACCGCTGATTGTCACGACAAATGTCCAGTTTTTTGAATCCCTTTTTAGTAGCCGATCCTCTCGATGCCGGAGGCTTCATAATATCGCTCGTAGCGTCATTATACTGGATGAAGCGCAGATGCTTCCCGCACCGTTATTGAAACCTTGCCTTGAAGCTATGAAGGAATTAGCTCTGTCATATGGTTCAACAATCGTATTATGCACTGCAACGCAGCCCGCTCTTTCGAAATCCGCAGAATTTAGGGATGGACTGGAGAATGTCCGGGAAATTATTCCTGATCCCATAAAACTTTATAAAATATTTAGGAAAGTGGATGTATCATCACTGGGCACCTTGACGAACGAAGAACTGGGCAGACAACTGATCGGGCATGAGCAAGTCCTTTGCATAGTCAATACGCGTAGACATGCCAGACAGGTGTATGAGCAAATATCTGATAATGAAGGATGCTATCATTTGAGCGCTCTTATGTGCCCCGCACATCGCACAGAAACAATCAGTGAAATTAAAAAAACTCTCAAAGATAAAAAATCATGCCGTGTTATAAGCACGCAACTTATAGAAGCAGGGGTAGACATTGATTTCCCTGTAGTTTTCCGCTCTTTATCCGGTATAGATTCAATTGTTCAGGCTGCCGGTCGATGCAACCGCGAGGGAAAAATGCGACAGAATGGCGCTGTATATGTTTTTATGCCTGAAGATGGTCTTCCACCCGGATATTTTCGCCAGACTGCTGACACCGCCGAGGAGGTCATGCGCCATCACAACGACCCTATTACTTTAGAAGCAGTTGAGGAGTATTTTCGCACTCTTTACTGGTTAAAAAATGAAAAGCTGGATGAATACGGAATCCTTACCGATATATCCGAAGGGTCTTTACGTGGAGATTTCCCTTTCAGACAGATTAGCAAGAAATTCAAGATGATTAAGGAAATAGGACAGGAATCACTGATTATTCCCTGGAATGCAGACGCACAAAAGATAATTAATGAGCTTCGTTATAGTGACTATCCTGCTTCAGCAGCCCGGAAAGCACAGCGATTCACCATTCAAATACCTTCCAGGACATTTTATAATCTATTGGGAGGAGGAGCTGTCGAAAGGTTGCACGAGCAGTATAATGTGTTGACGAATAGAGATATCTATAGGATGAATTTGGGTCTTTGCCCGGAAGACCCGGCATTTCACGAGATAGAGAATCTCATTTTGTGAAAATGATGAATATAAGACATTAAAATAAACAGAAAAGGGGGTGAGTTTATGTCATATGGTATCAAATTGAAAGTATGGGGAGAATACGCTTGCTTTACTCGTCCGGAAATGAAAGTTGAACGGGTAAGCTACGATGCTATAACTCCATCAGCAGCAAGAGGTATTCTTGAAGCAATTTATTGGAAACCGGCTATAGTCTGGGTAATTGACCGCATCCATGTCTTAAAACCGATCCTGTTCGACAATATCCGTCGAAATGAACTTGGAGGAAAGTTGCCCGTTGGTAATGTGAAGACGGCCATGAAGGATGGTGTTTCGCCAATAGAGACCTTTATCGAGGAAGACCGGCAACAGCGGGCTGCCATGGTACTGAGGGACGTTGCATACGTGATTGAAGCCCATTTTGATTTTAAAGGGCTGGAAGACAACAATCCGTCAAAGCACAAGGAGATTTTTGATCGCCGCGTGTTGAAAGGACAGTACTTCCATCATCCTTACTTGGGGTGCAGAGAATTTCCTGCCCATTTTGAGCCAGTTCAGGAGTCTCCGCTGTCCGTCTATAAAGGGGAGAAAGACCTTGGCTGGATGCTCCATGACATTGATTTTGAAAGTAACATGGAAGCCAGGTTTTTTCGTGCAGTAATGCAGGACGGTGTGATAGAGGTCCCTGTTTTCAGGGACAAGGAGGTGAAAGCGTGATCTTGCAGGCATTGAATAACTGTTATCAACGTTTCAAAGACGACCCTTCCATTGATATTCCACTTACCGGGTTCGGAAGAGAGAAAATCCATTTCTGCCTTGTCATTAATAGGGAAGGTGAAATTGTCCAAATAAAAGATCTACGTGAAATGTCAGGGAAAAAGACTGTGCCGGTTGAGCTTACCGTTCCTGTCCTCGGAAAGAAAAAGTCATCAGGAATCGAATCTAAATTTCTGTGGGACAATACGGGATATGTTCTTGGAGCGGATAACAAGGGGAAAGACGACAGGACAATGGAATGTTTTAAGACCTTCAAGAAATTACACCACGAAATTGGCGACTATGTCTATGATGATGGAATGGAGGCGCTCCTGAAATTTCTTAATGCCTGGGAACCAGAAAAGGCTCAGAGCCTTCAACATTGGGATGAGATGTCAGGCACAAACATTGTTTTCCAACTCGATGGTGAACGCAGATATTTACATGACCGCCCGGCCGTTCAAATTGCATGGTCTCAATTTGTCCAAGGAGAAAAGTCTGGCTTGATTTCAACGTGTTTAGTAAGCGGCGATAAGGCCCCGATTGCCCTTTTACATCCTCCTGTTAAAGGCGTTAAAGATGCTCACACCGCCGGAGCTGGAATTGCCTCATATAATATAAAAGCATCCGAATCATACGGGAAAACGCAAAATTATAACGCCCCGGTGAGTAAAGCCATTGCCTTTTCTTATACGACAATTCTTAATCACCTCCTGAGATTCGGGAGTCGGCAAAAAGTTCAGATTGCCGATGCAACAACAATATTCTGGACAGAAAGGGATTCGCCGATTGAAGGCTTCATGGGTGTAATTCTGAATCCTCAGGATGATTCAGGTGAATTATCTGAAATACAGAAGTTTTTGGAGGCTGTGCGGGATGGCAAGATGTATCCGGAGATAGGTGATCCTGATATTCAATTTTACATCCTTGGTTTGTCTCCCAATGTTTCCCGTCTTTCCGTCCGCTTCTGGCATATAAGTACCGTAGGCGACATGGCTGAGAAAATCGGGCAACACTTTAGAGATCTCTCTATTATCAGACGTTTTGAGAAAGATCCTGAGTTTCCTGGCATGTGGCATATTTTAAGACAAACAGCACTTCAGGGAAAAACGGATAATATCCCGCCATTGCTGGCCGGGGCTGTTATGAGGTCTATTCTTACCGGAGAACCGTATCCCCAAACTCTCCTGTCGGGAGTTATAGGTCGTATCAGGGCAGATCATGACATCAATTATCTCAGGACGGCAATTATCAAGGCATGTCTTGTAAGAAAATTTAGAATTAACCATATAGAAAAGGAGGTCAAAATGGCATTGGATAAAGACTCTAAAAATACCGCTTATAGGCTTGGTCGTCTTTTTGCTACTCTTGAAAAGGCACAACAGGACGCCATTCCCGGAGCAAATACGACAATAAAAGACCGCTATTACGGGTCAGCTTCAGCTACGCCAAGAAGTGTTTTCCCACAATTGCTTCGCATGGCACAGCATCATATACAAAAAGCAGAATACGGTAGACGGACCGACAAAATGATTGAAGAAATAGTTAGTGAAATCAAAGAATTTCCAGCACACTTGAGTCTTGATGACCAGGGAATGTTTGCCATCGGATATTATCACCAGAGGCAGGCATTCTACACCAAATCAGAAAATCAAAAGGAAGGTGAATAACATGAGTGAAACAATTAAAAACCGTTATGAATTTGTGTATTTATTTGATGTTGAAAATGGAAATCCCAACGGTGACCCGGATGCCGGTAACATGCCTCGCATTGATCCGGAAACAAGCTACGGTCTGGTGACTGATGTTTGCTTGAAGAGAAAGATCAGAAACTTTGTTGAGATTGTTAAGGGCGGCCAATCCCACTATGAAATCTATGTTCGGGAAAAGGCTATCCTTAATGAGACGCATGAAAGAGCGCACAGGGCTGTAGGCGTCGAAGACAAGGAAGACGACAAGAAGCGCAAAGGCACTGGCGATGAGGTCGAAAAGGCCCGCAGGTGGATGTGCAACAACTTTTTCGATGTGCGGACGTTCGGCGCCGTCATGTCCACCGGCGTAAACTGTGGACAGGTCCGTGGTCCTGTCCAATTGAATTTCGCCCGCAGCATAGAGTCTATAGTCCCCATGGAAGTAAGCATCACCCGCATGGCCGTAGCAACTAAAAAAGAGTCGGATCAACAAAGCGGCGACAACCGGACTATGGGACGCAAACATATCGTTCCCTACGCCTTATATCGTGCAGAAGGATATGTCTCGCCGTATATTGCCGACAATTCGGACGGTAAGGGCGGCACTGGTTTTTCAGAAGACGACCTTGCGCTCCTATGGGATGCCCTCATCAACATGTTTGACCATGACCATTCAGCAGCCCGGGGTAAAATGAATGCCCGTAAACTGATTGTTTTCAAACATGACAGCGCTCTGGGGAATGCACCAGCCCATAAGCTTTTTGAACTGGTCAAGGTAAAAAGGGCTGATGGAGAAGCAAGGCCGGCGCGAGCTTTCTCGGACTATGTTGTTGAAATTGATATTGGTTCTGTGCCTATAGGTGTCATATTGGACGAGAAGGTCTGAGAATATGGTAGAGTCACATGAGACTGACCCCCTCATCCCCCCTCACGGAGGCTACCGCGATCTGAAATCTTACCAGATGGCGGAGATTGTTTATGACGCCACGACGGTCTTTTGCGACCAGTTAATAGGCAGGCGATCGTGCGCTTATGCGAATCATTTTAGCTCACACGGTGAGCGGGAGGGGGTGGCTCCACGGACTTTGTTCGTGGAGGGGGCGACGCAAGCCCCGGTAATAGCACAGATGGTACAGGCGGCGCGGAGCGGCAAGCAAAACATAGCCAAAGGCAGCATAGCCTCCGGCACCTCGTACCAATCCGCCTTCATTCATATAACTTCGTTGACTTCGTCGTCAGCTCCTCGACGTACTAAAATGTACGCCTCCGTCGCTTCCTTCTTGTCGCCTTGTTCTATTTTTGCATCCAAATTGGTACCGAAGACCGAGCTGAAGCTCATCGGTGTGGCGCGGGCGAGCCTGGAGGAACTGCTACTTGATTTCCAGGACTTTATCCGGCAGAAGAGCTTGCCCCAGTGGGGCAAAGAGCACGCCAAAGCGAAGGAAGTTCGCGCTTTGGCGTATAGGTCCAATAGGTCCTATTCGACCTATAAGACCTATTTTGAAAACTCAGGGCCTGAAATTGCCGCGAATGCGGCAATCTGCCTGATTCACCAGACCAACTACCTTCTCGATCAACTGTTACGCTCCCTTGAGAAAGGCTTTCTGGAAGAGGGTGGATTCACCGAGCGGCTGTACCGCGTGCGGTCGCAAGCGAGGGGGCCATGGAAGAAAACATGAGCTACTCTGAAGACGACCTGATCATGCTGTCTGCTTTGCAGCATTTTATCTTTTGTCCCCGACAGTGCGCCCTTATCCACATTGAGCAGGTGTGGGCTGAGAGCAGGCTTACCGCCGAGGGCAGGATTATGCACGAGCGGGTCCATGAGGAAGGCAACGAGTCACGGGGCGACTTGCGGATTGCCCGGGGTCTTCCCCTGCGAAGCCTCAGGCTGGGATTGGTGGGCGTAGCTGATGTCGTTGAGTTTCAACGGATTTCAAAGGATGTCTTGCAACCCTTTCCCGTAGAGTATAAGCGGGGCAAACCAAAGCCGGATCATTCAGACATGGTCCAGCTTTGCGCTCAGGCCCTCTGCCTGGAGGAGATGCTCAATATAGAGGTTCCTTGTGGGGCGCTCTTCTACGGCAGGACAAAGCACCGCCACGATACTCTTTTTGATGATGCGCTGAAAACAGAAGTGGAAAGAACAGCACAAGGCGCTCGCGAGCTGATTGTGTCAGGACATACACCTGAGCCTGTCTACGGCAAACGGTGCGAAAGCTGTTCTCTTGTGGCCGAGTGCCTGCCCAAGACAATATCGAGGCGTAAATCAGCTAAACGCTATCTTGCGGGGATTGTGAGGGACACATGAAGAAACATCTGAATACACTTTTTGTTACCACCCAGGGTGCATACCTTGCAAAAGAGGGTGAAACCGTTGTCGTGAAAGTAGATGGCGAGGCCCGTCTTCAGCTTCCCATCCACACTATCGGAGGAATCGTCTGCTTTGGCCAGGTCTCGTGCAGCCCATATCTTATGGGGTTCTGCGCGGAGAAGAGTGTCGCGGTCAGCTTTCTGTCTGAGCGCGGCCGGTTCCTTGCGAGGGTGCAGGGACCGGTATCTGGCAATGTCCTTCTCCGGCGGGAACAATACCGGTGGGCTGATGATCCCACCCGCTCGGCAGATATGGCGCGGGCCTTCATTATCGGTAAAATAGCCAATTGCCGCACTGTGCTTCAAAGGGCACTGAGGGACCACAGCGAGAAGATTGAGGAAGAGGGAATCCGTCGTATTGTTACTCTGCTGGGGCGCTGCCTTGAGCGATGCAATAGTGAGACAGACCTCGATGTCCTCCGCGGAATAGAGGGTGAATCAGCCCACGCCTATTTCGGTGTGTTTGATCACCTCATTGTCTCTCAAAAAGATGTTTTCACCTTTGCGGAGCGCAACAGAAGGCCGCCCCTGGACAGGGTAAATTGCCTGCTATCTTTCCTCTACACCTTGCTGGTTCATGACGCACGGTCTGCTCTGGAATCTGTGGGGCTTGACCCTGCTGTCGGTTTTCTTCATCGGGACCGGCCCGGACGTCCAAGCCTGGCCCTCGATCTCATGGAGGAATTCCGCCCATTTCTTGCAGACAGGCTCGTGCTATCCCTCATCAATCTCCGGCAGGTGCAGGGCAAGGGGTTTAAGACCCTGGAATCCAGGGCAGTTCTCATGGATGACGACACGCGGAAGACGGTTCTGGTTGCCTATCAAGAAAGGAAACAGGAAGAGATATTGCACCCGTTTTTGGAGGAAAAGGTGACAGTCGGCCTGTTGATGCACATGCAGGCGCTCTTGCTGGCGCGCTATGTGCGAGGTGATATGGACGGATACCCGCCCTTTGTGTGGAAATGAGAGAAGTAGCGTATAGCGTATAGCGTATAGTGCATAGTGACAAGACATTGTTATTGAGAAGGAGAAAAGGAGATGTTTGTGCTTATCAGTTATGATGTTGCAACAAAGAATGCAGGGGGCGAAAGGCGACTACGCCGTGTGGCCAAGGCGTGTAAGGATTTTGGACAGAGAGTACAGTACTCTGTATTTGAGTGCATTGTTGATCCGGCACAATGGACTGCGCTAAAGGATACCCTTGTCAGGGAGATTGACGAAGAGCAGGACAGCCTGCGGTTCTATTATCTTGGTTCAAACTGGAGGCGACGGGTGGAGCATGTGGGTGCAAAGGAAGGCATCGATCAGGAAGGCCCCCTGATTGTATAATCCGCGAACCCAAAGCACCCATGAAATCCCCGGTGGTTTCGCGCTTGTGGTAAATGGATAGTATTATTAGGTTTTAGTCAGGTTCTTTGAAAAATGAATAAACATAGAAGGTCTTAATGGGACCGGTACGCGAATTTAATGAAAATTACTCCATTGTTTTAAGAACTTAGAAAAGAACGGTCGCCCCCCGCGCGGGGGCGTGGATTGAAACACCCCTATCCAGTTTGTCGGGTCTGCAGACGGATCGTCGCCCCCCGCGCGGGGGCGTGGATTGAAACAGCATAGGTCGTGCCTGAAACCCATTTAGCGGCGGTCGCCCCCCGCGCGGGGGCGTGGATTGAAACTTCTTTATGCGCGGCGCGATAGTTTTTTCTGTATTGTCGCCCCCCGCGCGGGGGCGTGGATTGAAACCATCTATCGCCATCAACCCTGCCCTGTCCAACAGTCGCCCCCCGCGCGGGGGCGTGGATTGAAACTCTCGATCCAAAAGAAGCTGATCAGGTTGGAGATGTCGCCCCCCGCGCGGGGGCGTGGATTGAAACCTCAGCAAATACCCGAAACGCTACAAGAATTTTGGTCGCCCCCCGCGCGGGGGCGTGGATTGAAACATGCCTGATGCAGATATCAAGGACGGCATGAACGGTCGCCCCCCGCGCGCGGGCGTGGATTGAAACCCGTCTCACAATCGGGTATTTTGCATTGTCCTTGTCGCCCCCCGCGCGGGGGCGTGGATTGAAACTGCAAAAACAACGGCCTCAAGAATCCTTACGCCGTCGCCCCCCGCGCGGGGGCGTGGATTGAAACTTCTCATAAAAATCTGCCATTCGAGCTGCGTTTTCGTCGCCCCCCGCGCGGGGGCGTGGATTGAAACTGACAAACAACAAAGAACCTGTCAAAGAAATCTTTGTCGCCCCCCGCGCGGGGGCGTGGATTGAAACAAGCTTGAACCTGTAGCTGGCTGCATAGCGCGGGGGCGTGGATTGAAACATGGCATCGGTCACAGACAAACTCTATCGTTTTAGTGTCGCCCCCCGCGCGGGGGCGTGGATTGAAACATCATATTGCCAATCATCCTGAGGAATGAATACAGTCGCCCCCCGCGCGGGGGCGTGGTGATGTACAATGTCTTTAGTGGACACCAAAGTTGATGTACAATATTAAAACGGAGGTGTCAGAATGGAAAGAATTCCCAATGCAGTATCACTA
>PNOM01000046.1 GCA_013824835.1 Syntrophus sp. (in: bacteria)
TCGCCCCTCGCGGGAGAGGGTAGGGTGAGGGGGCGTAATCATGTTCCTCATTCCGCTGATACCTCGCAGCTCTGCTGCGGGGTAATTGATTGCAGGTAAAGGCTAAACAAAAAATGCCTGAAACCTTGAGGGGTTTCAGGCATTTTGCCACATAATCTATTCGAGAAAGCTTTCCAGCCTCTTTCTTCTTGATGGGTGTTTCAGTTTGCGGAGCGCCTTTGCCTCGATCTGTCGTATCCTCTCTCGTGTAAGTCCGAATACCTCTCCAACCTCTTCCAGGGTATAATCCGTCTTCTCCCCTATGCCAAGCCTCATCCTGATGACCTTCTCCTCTCTCGGGGTCAAGGTTGACAGGACCTTGTATATCTCCTCCTTGAGAGAGATCCCGACAAGTTCCATGAATGGCGACGGCGATTTAGGGTCTGCAATGAAATCACCCAGTTTTGATTCATCGTCACCAATCGGCGTCTCAATTGATATAGGCTCATTAGACACCTTCATAATTTTTCTTACCTTTTCAAGGGGCAGCCCTGCTTTCGCAGATATCTCTTCGAGGTTTGGCTCCCTGCCCAGCTCCTGAAAAAGCGATATAGTTACCTTTGTAATCTTATTCATAGTTTCGAGCACATGGACCGGCACCCTGATCGTCCGCGCATAGTCTGCAATGGCTCTTGTAATAGCCTGTCTTATCCACCATGTAGAATAGGTTGAGAACTTATATCCCTTCTGATAATCATATTTTTCCGCTGCCTTCATCAGCCCCATATTTCCTTCCTGAATCAGGTCAAGGAAGGAAAGCCCCCGGTTCAAATACTTCTTCGCGATATTAATAACGAGCCTGAGGTTTGCCTGGATAAGCCTGTTTTTAACAACTTTTAAACCGTTTTCTATTTTTGCTATATCAGCAAAGGTTTTTCGTACCTTTTCGCCTTCATGGTCATCCAGGAATTTAAGCTGTTTTGCAATCTTCCGTATTATTTCTTCCAGCACCTTTTTGTTCAGATTAAGGTTTGCCACTGATTCTTCAATCTTTTCCTCAAGCGCTTTTATCTTCTTTTCATTCTGCTTCCTGGTAAGCTCTTCCACTTCATGGAGTTTTCTGATCATCTCCTCTTTTTTCTCAAAATGAGACTTTATTGTATTTATAAGAGAAAGAGTCCTCTTCTTGTATTTCTCTTCATCTTTCTTCGTATAATTCATCTCGTCGATGTTCTTGATTACATCAATAATTGCAATAGTCTCCTTTTTTAAGAGTGAAGCAAGCTCCTGTATCTCACGAATCGCCTGGGGGAGGTCAAAGAGAAGATTCCTCACCTTTCTTTCCCCTTCCTCAATCCTTTTCGCAATCGTATACTCTTCCTCAGAAGTGAGAAGGGATACACGACCAATGTCTTTCAGATAAGCCCATATTATATTATCTGTTCTCTCAGATGGAAATCTTTCAGCCTCTCCCCATTCCGGCGTTTCTTCCGGGGTTTCAATCTTTTCCTTGATGGTCTCGACAATGTCTATATTCGATTCGGAAAGATAATCAAATATGTCTTCTATGTCTTCAGGAGAGAAGATGTTCTGGGGAAGATAATCGTTTATCTCATCAGGCGTGAGATAACCCTTTTCCATGCCCATATCTACAAGGTGTTTTATTTCAGTATGGTTTTTTATGCTCATTCGGGTCTCCAAAATGCAAAAAAGCCCTTCACGATCGGCAAAAGGGCATAGGATGTCTTCATTGTATCAATAATTATGTTATAATTATAGCACTTTTATTACATTTAGTCAATTTATCTGCCTGTTTCAGAAAATGCCCCTGGGAACGTTAATAGAACTGAGTTATTTTTGTAAAATTAATATAACAACTCTAATTCATTAAGTCAACACTCAGAAAATACTATTGACTAAAAAGAAAATAACATATATAAAAAAACCAAACCACAGAAATTAGGAAGGAGGAAGGACATGTTTACGAAGATACTCTACCCGGTCGATTTCTCAGAACATACAGAAGGGATAGTCGAGTATGGAGTTGCAATTGCCAAACAATTCGGCGCTGAGTTGCACCTGCTCCACGTGATCCCGAATCTTAACTATTTTACTCCCTATGAGTCCTTTCTCACACCGGAAAATATGGTGGCCATCGAACGGAATGTTGAAAGCGGGGTAGATAAAGACCTCAATAGTATCATCGAGAAGATTGATATTCCCGTAAAAAAGGTTGTAAAAACAGGGGTTATCTTCATGGAGATCATCGACTATATAAAGACGGAAAAGATTGATCTTGTTGTTATGGGAACCCACGGAAGAAGCGGCATTGAGCATATCCTTATTGGCAGTGTTGCGGAAAAGATCGTGAGAAAAGCACCCTGCCCTGTCCTCACTATAAAACCAAAGAACTGGAAATTCTCCATGCCATAAAATAAGGGGCAACAGGTCATCAATGGCTAACCCTTAGGATTCCTCAAGATCCCCGATAACATGAGACTCGTTTTTAATTGTAACCGGTGTTTTTGTTTATTGGTATATAATTGCAGCAAGTTATAGAGGATATAACACTTTATTTAAGAAAGAACCTTTTTTGTATCTTGGGGAAGTTATTCCGAATGGTGGATATCTTCCGGCGGAGTTCCTTCAGATCTTTTAGAGTTTTTGTCTTTATGCTTGTTACCGGAAAAGTTGTCGTGTTCATTCAGTATTTCTTCTTCGCTCATCCGTCTTTCGGTAAAGGGCCGATTCCCCCCTGTTGATTGCCATACGGCTTTAGAATCAGTAATCCATTGATGTAGTTTATTTTTAATAATGCCCATGCAATCCCCGCCTGCTTTGTATTATGATTGTTCCATCACCGGAGCCACCCATGTCAGTTTTCTTCTTTGGTCTTTTTCAGTTCTTCTTTAAGTGCCGGCAGAATAGCGAAGAGATCATCCACTATTCCGTAATCTGCATACTGAAATATGGGGGCATTCGGATCTTTGTTTATTGCCACGATAGTTTTTGATGTATCCATTCCCATGGTATGATGTAATGCACCCGATATACCGCAACCTATATAAACCTTTGGCGCCACTGTTTTTCCGCTCTTGCCGACCTGATCATCATATTCCCTCCATTTGCTGTCCACAACAGCCCTGGAGGCCCCTACCCGACCATTCATGATATAGGCAATTTCTTCGAGGATCCGGAAGTGCTCTGATCCTTTCATACCTCTGCCCCCGCATATAATAAAATCTGCCTCCTGAAGATCAACTTTATGGTTACTGCCTTTATTGAGCTTAAGGGTAGTAAGTCGTGGATCCTTCTTGATTTCAACTGTTTCTTCGACTATTTCACCACCTGTTTGTCGTTTCTCGATAGCAAAAGAGTTCGGCCTGAAGGTAATAACAGGGGCAATGCCATGCCTGAAGGCCATCCATGAGAGTATTTTGCCGCCAAAAAAAGGTTTTCTTACCTTTATCTCCTCCCCTTCATATTCAATACCTATTGCGTCGGCAATGATTGCCGTATTTAACCTCGCCGCAAGCCTCGGAAAAAGGTCCTTCCCGGTGGCAGTAGCAACACCAAAGACCATAAAGGGATTGTATTTTTTTATAATATACTCTAATACTCCCCTGTATGTATCCCATCTGTAATCTTTCAAATCCTGATTATCTACAATAATTACTTTATCGGCAAAGAACTTCAAGTCTTCTGCAATCTCATTCATTCCAAAACCTACAGCAACGGCATACACATTAGAAAAGGTTTTTTCCGTTAACTCCCTTGCTTTGGATAAAAGTTCAAGAGATGCCTTTCTTATTGTCCCATCCTTACATTCCACAAACACATATATATCTTTTGCCATAATCTCCACCTCAGATTGCCCTTGCTTCATTTCTCAAGAGTTCTATAAGATTCTTAACCTTAATATCCGCTGCCTCACCTTCCACGATCTTTACAGGCGGCCTGCCAGAAGGAGGTTCATAGGAAAGAACATATGTTCTTGATTCATTATTAAGCTCGTTTTTGATGATACCAAACTCAGACGGGTCAACAACAGGAACTGCTGTCTTCATTGCCTTCATGACCCCTGTAATAAGGGGAACGCGCGGCTCATTCAGCCCTTTTTGAACAGTTAAAAGGGCGGGTAGTTGCACCTCTGTCAATGCTGTGCCGCCTTCTATCTCGCTTTCAACAAGAATTTTCTTTATTTCAATGATCTCAAGTTTTGTAATTGTACTGACATGGGGTATGTCAAGAAATTCTGCTATCATTGGCCCCAGACACGCATTCTCATCATCAATTGCCTGTCTGCCGCACAAGATAAGATCAAAGCCTTCTCTTTTTGCAAAACCGGAAAGCACCTTTGCATTTACCATGGGATCATCATTTTCCATATCAGTGTTATCGATTAGAAATGCGCTGTCGGCGCCCATAGCCACTGCCGTCCTTAGAGCCTCAATGGCCTTTTTGTTTCCAAAAGTACAGACAACTACCTGACCTTCCTTAAGCTTCTCCTTTATCCTTAAAGCCTCTTCAACAGCAAATTCATCAAAGAAGCTCATGGTATATTTATTCTCTATTTCGAGAGTCTTTTTGTCGCTTGATATCAGTATCCTTGCCTCAGTATCGGCGACATGTTTAATAAAAACTAATATCTTCAATATCACGGTCTCCTTATTTGCATCATTTATTAAACAAATTTTACCTCACTGTCAATATAATATTGCATCGTAGATGTAAACAATTGTTATGTTTCAACAAAACATCTCAAACGTTTTGCCCTTGTATGGTGCTTTAGTTTCCTTAATGCCTTTGCCTCAATCTGCCTTACCCTTTCCCGTGTAACATCAAACACCTGGCCAACCTCCTCCAAGGTGTGGTCATATTTCTCACCGATTCCGAACCTCATCCTCACCACCTTTTCCTCCCGGGGTGTTAATGTGGCAAGGGTCTTATCGAGCTGATCCGAAAGATCATCGCTGATTGCATGATCCTGAGGATTAAGTATGTTTTTATCTTCAATAAAATCAGAAAGATGGGTATCTTCTTCATCACTGATAGGTGTTTCCAGAGAAATTGGTTCTTTTGTAATTCTAAGTACTTTTGTAACCTTATCCACTGAAAAACCTATTCTCTCTGCGATCTCTTCAGATCTTGGCTCTCGTCCCAGTTCCTGCACAAGACCTCTCGAAACCCTGATAATTTTATTAATAGTCTCGATCATATGCACGGGTATTCGTATTGTTCTTGCCTGGTCAGCAATTGCCCTTGTAATGGATTGCCTTATCCACCATGTTGCATAGGTACTGAACTTGTATCCCCTCTTATACTCAAATCTGTCTACCGCCTTCATGAGACCGATGTTTCCTTCCTGTACCAGGTCAAGAAGCGAGAGTCCTCTGTTCATATACCTCTTTGAAATGCTCACTACAAGCCGTAAATTGGCCTTCACCAATTCATTTTTGGCAGAAGCACAGCCCTGTTCTGCTTCTTCAACCCTCCTCAAATAAACCCTTAACTCCTTAGCGGAAATACCGATTTCACTCTCGATAACATGAATCCTCTTCCCGGCCGCTGCAATATTTTTATCCCGGTCTCGTTTGTCGCTTTCTTCGTATTTCATTAAATCGATTTCGAGGACATCAATTTTTTCTATATATTTCTTCATCCGTTGTACTATTCTTTCGATAATCTTCCTGCCAAGATTTATTTCTGCAATAATGGCTTTAATTTCGTCCCAACACTCTGCCCTGTCACCATTGACTCCTTCCTGATAGGCAATATAGACATCTTTAAGCCTCTCTAAAAGCCTTAGCACCCTTTCGCGCTGGAATTCAAGCTCCGAGTCTGCTTCCTCCTCTTCATCAACCTCCAATGTAATATCCTGGATGTTCATCTTCAACGATTTCAGTGTTGAAAAAGCATTTAGCAGCTCTCTGACGGTTCCCGGAAAAGAAAGGATTATCTGTTTGATCTCTTCCTTGGCCTGCTCCATCTTGACGGCAATCTCCTTCTCTCCTTCTTTTGTCAATAGCGTCATGCCGCACATTTCTTTAATATAGTGACGTATGGGATTTGTGAATTCGTTCTCGTAAACCTCGTCTATACCACCTTCAAGGACATCACGGCTTTCCTCCCCTTCGGCAAGACTAATGTCAACATCGGCATCAATATTGAAAAGCTCAATTTCGTCAAAAAGACTGTCCGGTTTTGTTGTTTTTTTGATCAGTGCATGGCAATCTTTGTTTTTCGGTTGCTCGTCGTAAGAAAAAAACGTTTTGCTTTTTTCAGGCATGGTTCCCCCGCTATATAAAATTAGATTTTATAAATGCTAACACCTGCCTCTTCTGCTGGAGAAGCTCCATCACTGTCTCGTCATCGCCTTTTTTTTCGGCTTCAGACAGTTTTTCTGTGATTCTCTGCGCCTCTTTCCGAATATATTTTTTTTCTACATATTTCAGGTAATCAAACAAAATCCTTTTTGATTCTACTTCATCGCACCCTGCCATATCAAAACACGTCTGAACCACAAAATCCTTTAACTCATCCTTTTCAAATTCATTAATAAAGCTGTTAATCTCCACTTGTTTGTTCTCTTCAAACCACTGAAACATCTTTGTCAAAACCTCACTGATACCGTTGTCTTTTATCTGCGCAATCACCTCCTTTCCTTTGAACATATGAATTAAAGAAGGATTATTCATAAGGACTCCGACTACCCTTTTTTCAATAATATTTGTGGAATCCATATCCTTCGTATACCCGGATTCTTCGTTTCCTTTTGGACTGTTTGAAAAATAGTGCTCTTCAACACCGGTCAATTCTGACAATTTTTTTATATAAAGCCTTTTCTTTACAACGTTCTTTATAGCCTCTACGTAAGGAAAAACAGTCCTGACAAAGGAAAGTCTTCCTTCAAGGGCGCTGAGTTTGCATCGCGCCATGTAGTATTCGAAGAAATAATCAAGTATAGGTTTTTTCTGACTTACAACCTTTTTTACCTCTTCTATTCCAGACTGTCGCACGAAGCTGTCCGGGTCATGCCCATCCGGCAGGACCACCATGCTGCCGTTCACATCCATTTCAGAGATGGTCTCCACAAGTCTTAATGCGCTTTTTACCCCTGCCTCATCTCCATCGAGCATGAGGGTTATATTTTCCGTATAGTTCCTCAGTTTCGAAAGCTGTCCGTCGGTTATTGCAGTCCCCAGGGTGGATACGACATTTTTTATGCCATGGGCATAAAGGGCAATAAAATCAAAGTATCCTTCAACGATAAAGACCTCATTCTGCTCAACAATATGCTTCTTCGCCTTATCTATGCCGAACAATGAAAATCGTTTTGAAAAAACAGATGATTCAGGAGAATTGATATACTTGGGTATTGCATCCTTTTCAGTTGCCCTTGCACCAAAACCGATAACCTTTTTGCTTACATCAAAAATAGGGATTATAATTCTGCCCCTGAAGATATCGTATATCTCCCCGTCTTTCATCCTTAAAATACCCGTGTTAAGGAGAATATCATTCGGTATGGCAGCATTCTTCATAAAACCCTTTATATTGTGGCGCTGCCGGTCACTGAAACCGATCATAAATTCATCTACTACGTCTTCGCTAATACCTCTTTTCATTAGATATTGGAGGGCTATACTGTTCTGCTTCAGGCATTGATGATAATACTCAGCCAGTTTCATTAACGCATCATACTGGCGCGGCCTTTTTGAATCCCCTGTTCTCTTGACTTCCACACCATACTGAAGGCCGAGACTTTCAAGGGCCTCCTGAAAAGTCATATTTTCGTACTTCATCACAAAATTAACGGCATTACCCCCCTCATGACAACCAAAGCAATAGTATATTTGCTTTTCAATACTTACAGTAAATGATGGAGTTTTTTCTTTATGAAATGGGCATAACCCCAAGTAATCTTTACCTGCTTTCCTTAGCTTAACATTCTGAGAGACCACATCAAGGATATTCACTTTTTGAAGGAGCTCGTCCATAGTTGATATCATGATAGCTCCACTACAGTAATACCCGCATTTTTATCATCTCTTATCAGATTTTTTATATACTTAACATCCGCAAGATGCTCTTTGATGGCGCTCATCAACCTGCCTGTTCCAATCCCGTGGAGAATCCTTACTTTTGACGAATTCTGCACTATTGCCTTATCAATAAATCTGTCTATTTCTTCTAATGCCTCTTCAACCCGCATACCTATTACATTCAATTCCGCATTTTTAAGGGGCTCCACGTGAAGAAGAACCCCCTTTTCAGGGACAGGCTTCCTGTCAACCATAATCTTATCTAAAAGCTCTTTATGTATCCTTGTCCGTATGTTCCCAATCTGCACTTCGCATGTTTCCCCTTCTTTATCTACCTTTGTAACGTAACCCTTGCTCCCCAGAGATCTCACCATCACATAATCTCCGGTGAGAATTTCATAGTCTTTCTTCTCAGCAGGACTTGTTACAACCCTTGCCTTAAGAACCCTGAGCCTTTCTTTGCCTGCCTTCAATGAGGCCTTCTCCCTTTTGTCAACCACCCTTCTGATCTCTTCAATCTCCATCTCCACTTCATGGAGTCGTGATTCGCATCTCTCTTCGAGCTTTTTCAAATACTCCTCTCTTTTCTCTTTAAGGAGAGAGAGTCTTTTCCTTGTTTCCTCCTGGAGTTTGATCAACCTTTTCTGTTCTTCCTCCATCTTTTCTTTTCCGATCTCAAGGGCACTCACCAGATCGTTAAGCATGTGTTCCTGCTTCCCAAGATATTGATAGCTGCCTTCAATAATCCTTTCCGGAAGTTCAAGATTTTTCGCCACATTTATGGCATTACTGTATCCGGCAATGCCATAGAGAAGCCTGTAGAGAGGTTTCAGGGTCCGCGTATCAAACTCGGTGGCAACATTTATGGCAAATGGTTTCGTATAACCGTATGCTTTGAGGAGATTCAGGTGGGTTGTGACAATCACCCTGCATCCCTTCTCCACAAAAGCATCCATAATACTCATTGAAAGGGCAGATGCCTCCTGGGGTTCCGTGCCGCCTCCAATCTCATCAATGAGTATAAGTTCATTGCCCCTGGAGCGTTCATAGAGTTCTTTTATCGTCTGCATATGGGCGGTAAAACTCGATAGTTCCATGGAGATGTCCTGTTCATCTCCTATGACCGCGAATACATTCGACACAAAGGGTATTTCCGGTTTCCCTGCTGCGGGGATATAGAGGCCTGCATGGGCCATGAGTGATAAAAGACCTATGGTTTTGAGGGCAGCGGTCTTTCCGCCTGCATTCGGACCGCTTATGATCATTGCCTTTTTATCCTCATCCATAAGCACATCTATTGGAACCGCCTTCTCCTTTTTCGATATCATAATAAAGGGGTTCACCGCTTTTTTTATCTCTAAAGAACCGTTTATGCGAATCTCAGGTCTTACACAACCAAAATCGAGACTAAAGAGCGCAATACAATGAAAAAGGTCCAACTCTTTGACCACTGCGAAATTGGCGAACAATTCATCGGCAAATCCCCTTATGTAGGCAGATAATTCCCGTAAAATCCTCTTTTCCTCTTCCTTCTCCTCCTCTTCGAGAATGTTTATTGCATTATTCACTTCAATACACTCTATGGGTTCCACAAATGAGGTCTTTAAAGAATGAGAGTAGTCATGAACAATACCCTGGAGTGCCTCATTAAAATTTGGCTTCATGGGAATCACGTATCTGCCGTTCCGTAAGGTGATAAAGGAGTCTTGAAGCACAGGGCGGATGGCTTCTTTCTCCATAGTCCTCTCAAGCTGTTTCCTGATCCTTTCCCTGTGCCCGAACAGATCACTCCTGATCTTCGATAATTCGTATGAGGCAGTATCCTCGATAAAGCCTTCTGCATTAATAGTCTTAAAGATTCTTGAGCAGGCAGCGTTTAAAGGCTTGAGGGTGTCTATGATTAGTTCAACATAAGGCCCTTTGTGGAGAGCTTTTTTCAGGAAACCTGAGATATCGCCACACGCCCTCAGGAAACGGGCAACGCAGATAAATTCCCCTGCCTCCATGAGCGCATCCCTGATGGATATCCTTTTTATCACATCCTGTATATCCGGCATATCTGAGAGGGGTATAGGGCCGTCCCATTTTATGATCTCCAGGATTGCCTCGATTTTATCCTGTCTCTCTTTTATAGCGCCAAGATCAGTTGTTGGTGTAAGGGTTGCAATCAGGTCATCGGCATAATTGCTCGATGAATAGGTTCTTATTATGTTAGTGATCTTTGTATAGTCGAGATATGATAGGGTTTTGTCAACCATAGAGGGCTTTGACTACCTATTTAAAGGATAGTCTTTTAAGCACCAGTTCACTCACCAGTTTTCCATCTAACCTTCCAGGGTACTTCCCCATAATAGATTTTATTACCTTTCCCATATCAGCCCGGTTGGTTATCCCAAGCGCTTCTACTTCCTGATCAATTTCTCTTTGAATCTCATCTTCAGTTAGCTGGGAAGGGAGAAACTCTTTCAATATCTCGAGCTCCCTTTCCTCCTTGTCAACGAGATCCTGTCTCTGTCCCTTTTTAAAACTCTCTATTGATTCATTGTGTTGTTTTACAGAGGTTTTTACAAGGCTGTAAAACTCATCATCTGTAATAGGCCTGATTTTTTCTACCTCTTTATTTTTTATGGCCGTCAAAAGCATCCGGAATATGGACAAACGTATGCTGTCCCTTTCCTTTAATGCCTTTTTCATGCCTTCTTCAATCCTGCTTTTAAAGTTCATTTCTCTTACGATCGCTGCCGGCATCCATACTCCCCTCCCTCCATGGGTAAAGTAAGAATCTTGATCGTCTATTTAAACTCAAACAAAACGGCAAAGTCAATATATTTATAGCAATAGACATCAATAGATTCCCACAGGCTCACGTCCGTGGCGCAAAAACGGAGCATGGAGGTCTGAATTCCTCCATGCTGATTATTTCAGGAAAGGATTCTCCAGGACAAGCGTGCTTTCACGGTCCGGACCAACGGAGATTATGGCAATCTTCACCCCGATCAGTTCCTCGATCCTCGCAAGGTATTTCTTTGCATTGACCGGGAGATCATCATATTTTTTTACATCCCTGATTGTTGTTTTCCACCCTTCCATCTCTTCATATTGCGGTTCACACCGTTCATAATCGGCAATACTCACGGGTGGCCGGTCATAATATCGTCCGCCTATTTTATATTTGTTGCAAATTTTTATTGTATCAAATTCGTCAAGGACATCGAGTTTCATCAAGGCCAGCCCTGTAATTCCATTTATCTTCAAGGCCCTTTTCACGATGACTGCATCAAACCAGCCGCACCTTCTCGGCCTCCCTGTTGTAGCGCCAAATTCACCACCTGATGCCCTCAGTCTTTCCCCTGTCTCGTCATTGAGCTCTGTGGGGAATGGCCCCTCCCCTACCCTTGTGGTATAGGCCTTGCAGATACCGAGGATATAGTTAATGGATGTGGGCGGTACCCCGGACCCTGTTGCAATATTCCCGGACACGGTGTTTGAGGAGGTAACAAAGGGATATGTCCCATGGTCAACGTCGAGATATGTGCCCTGGGCACCCTCAAAAAGTATTTTCTTTCCCTGCTCTATGCTTGTATGGAGAAAATGAGCTGTATCTGTTGCATATTTCTTCAACACAGGCCTGTATGCGCCATAAGCCTTTGTAATATCCCTTGTTTTAAAACCTTCATCCTTGTAATATTTTTTGATGATAAAATTCTTTAATTCAAGGTTCTGCTTCACCTTTTCGGTGAAAGTTTTTTTATCCAGCAGGTCTATGACCCGAATCCCCATCCTGCTCACCTTATCCTCGTATGCAGGCCCTATACCCCTCCCGGTAGTACCGATCTTCTTTGTCGTCCCTTTTGCTTCTTTCAGGGCATCCAGTTTTTTGTGGTAGGGCATTATGATATGGGTAAGGGAACTGACCATAAGCCTCTTATCGTCTTTTAAATAACCGAGGTTCTTCAATTCCTGAACCTCTTTTTCAAATACCTCCGGGTCAAGCACGACACCATTTGCGATAATGCAATATTTCTTATCATGGAGAACCCCTGAAGGGAGGAGGTGGAGTATTACCTTCTTGTCACCCACAACTATTGTATGCCCCGCATTTGCGCCCCCCTGAAAGCGCACAATCACATCTGCATAGTTGCTCAGCATATCTATGATCTTGCCCTTGCCTTCATCCCCCCATTGAATTCCAACTACTCCCACGTTCGGCATATGCTTTTCTCCATTACAATAATATGTGAAGCAAACGTATATATGTAATATACCTTGGAAGGCAAAATCAAATAAAATCAGCACAAGGCAGTAATCCGCCAGTACACAGAATCACACAAGTGCTTTTTATACCCCTGATATTGTATGAATGGGGTATAAATTTTGTTACAATTCTTATGGATGACATGATAATATTACAGGAACAATCAGTGTTACATTGAAGAGTCTCTGGAGGATATACATTTGATGAATATGGAAGAAAATTCGAAAAAAGATGTGTTGAAACAAACTCGCTCTAATAAATTGTATAAGCGCTGGTGGTTTCTCTTTTCTGCTGCCTGTATTGTAATTGCCGGGGTTTACCTGTTATTGATAAGACCGGGCATGACGCAATCACAGGCTAAGGGGGCGAAAGCCCCGGTGCGCATCGTGCCGGTTACAGCAGAGGCGGCGAAGAAAGGCGATATGGCCGTCTATATTAACGGTCTCGGCACAGTAACCCCTGTATACACAGTAACGGTCAAAACCCGTGTGGACGGGCAACTCATGGATGTCCTTTACAAGGAAGGCCACATGGTGAATCGTGGAGACCTTCTCGCAATAATCGATCCAAGGCCTTTCGAGGTCCAGCTTGCCCAAGCCGAGGGGCAACTTGCACGGGACCAGGCCTATCTGAAAAACACACGCATAGATCTTGAGCGTTACCAGGTGCTTTGGAAGCAGGATTCGATTTCAAAGCAGCAACTTGATACCCAGGTAGCATTAGTCCAACAGTATGAAGGGGCAGTAAAGGTTGATCAGGGTCTGATCGACAGCGCAAAACTCCAATTGGTCTATTGCCGGATCACGTCGCCGATCACGGGCCGCATCGGACTTCGTCTCGTTGATCCCGGAAACATGGTACGGGCAAGCGATACAAACGGCCTGATTGTAATTACCCAGCTCAAACCTATTACCGTTGTGTTTCCGATCCCTGAGGACAGTCTTCCCCAGATACTACGCAGGTTTAAAACGGGGGCGCAAATGCAGGTAGAGGCCTATGATCGGGAGCAAAAGGAAAAACTGGCCGCAGGCACCCTCCTCACCATTGATAATCAAATCGATACGAGCACAGGAACAGTCAAGCTCAAGGCAACCTTTCCGAACAAAGAGAATGAGCTTTTCCCGAATCAGTTTGTCAATGTCCGGCTCCTTGTTGATGTCAGGCGAGAGGCTACTATCGTGCCATCAGCCGCCATACAGCGCGGCCCCCAGGGTACTTTTGTATATGTGGTAAAAGAGGACAGGACCGTCACTGTCCGTCCCATTGTTATTAATGAGATTCAAAGCGGCAATGCCTCAATCAAAACAGGAATCTCGGCAGGTGAGCTGGTCGTGACCGATGGCGCTGATAGACTCCGGGAAGGGGCGAAGGTGGAATTAAAAGGGCAAAATAAAGCAGTTTCCGTAAAGGGCCGCCCGTGAACCTTTCCCGCCCTTTCATTATCCGACCTGTTGCCACCACGCTGCTCATGGTGGCTATCTTTCTGAGCGGTGCAGTGGCATACAAACAACTATCCGTATCTGCCCTGCCCCAGGTCGATTATCCCACTATTCAGGTACGGACCTTCTATCCCGGCGGAAGCCCCGATGTTATGGCTTCATCAGTCACCGCCCCTCTGGAGCGGCAGTTCGGTCAAATGCCCGGTCTTACCCAGATGACCTCGACGAGTTCAAACGGCAGCTCCATAATTACCCTCCAGTTCACATTGGACTTAAGCCTCGACGTGGCCGAGCAGCAGGTTCAGGCAGCCATTAATGCCTCCTTCACCTATCTGCCGAGAGATCTCCCTATACCACCTGTCTACAGTAAAGTAAACCCGGCAGATGCACCGATTCTCACCCTTGGCCTGACCTCTGAAACCATGCCGCTCACGCAGGTGGAGGACCTTGCGGATACCCGATTTGCCCAGAAGATCTCTCAGCTTCCCGGGGTAGGACTGGTGAGCATCAGCGGCGGGCAGAGGCCTGCCGTGCGAATCCACGCCAACCCGGTAGCCCTCGCTGCCTATGGTTTGACCCTGGAAGATCTTAGGGCTGTGATTGCAACCGCTAATGTCAACCAGGCAAAGGGTGGATTCGACGGTCCCCGGCTCTCCTACATTATCGGGGCCAATGATCAGCTTTTATCGAGCAAGGAATACCAGTCCCTGATCGTTGCCTATCGTAACGGGGCGCCTGTAAGGCTGTCTGATGTGGCCGAGGCAGTTGACGATGCGGAAAATGTGAAGCAAGCGGCCTGGATGAACGGCTCCCCTGCAGTTATTGTCAATATTCAGCGTCAACCGGGGGCAAACGTCATCGAGGTTGTCGACCGTATTAAGAACGTGTTGCCCCAACTCCGGAACGCTCTGCCCCGGGCTGTAAAGGTTTCCGTGTTAACTGACCGTACTGCGACAATCCGGGCGTCAGTCCATGATGTGCAGTTTGAGATGATGCTTGCCGTAGCCCTTGTTGTTCTTGTAATGTTTCTTTTTCTCCGTAATATGGCCGCGACGATCATCCCGAGCGTGGCGGTTCCATTATCTCTCGTGGGGAGTTTCGGTGTTATGTACCTCCTCGGATTCAGCCTTAATAATCTTTCTTTGATGGCCCTCACCATCTCGACTGGTTTTGTGGTAGACGACGCAATCGTCATGATCGAGAATGTAGCGAGATATATCGAGCAAGGGGACCCTCCCCTCACGGCAGCCCTTAAAGGTTCCGAACAGATCGGTTTTACCATTTTATCCCTCACGGTCTCCCTTGTTGCCGTGCTTATCCCCCTCCTCTTCATGGGAGATGTGGTGGGGCGACTCTTCAGGGAATTTGCCATCACCCTTGGTATTACCATAGTAATCTCAGCCGTGGTCTCCCTTACCCTAACTCCCATGATGTGCGCGAAACTGCTTAAACATGAGACCAAGGCCAATCAGGGAAGATTTTACCGGTCCTCACAGAGGTTTTTTGATCGGGTGATCGGGTTCTATGGAAAGACACTGACATGGGTGCTCAAACGGCAGCGATTGACCCTCTGGGTGGCTGCGGCTACACTGGTCCTTACGTTTCTGTTATTTTACTACACGCCGAAAGGTTTCTTTCCGGTCCAGGATACAGGGGTCATCCAGGGTATATCCGAAGCGCCTCAATCTATCTCCTTTGCGGCTATGGCTGACCGTCAGCAGGCCCTTGCCCAGGTAATCCTCAAGGACCCGGCAGTTGAAAGCCTCTCCTCTTTCATTGGTATAGATGGAACGAATGTTACCCTCAATAGTGGACGCATCCTTATTAACCTTAAACCCCTTTCAAAGAGAAAGGGGGATGCAAGCGATATAATCCGTCGCCTCCAGCCGGAATTGGCGAAGGTAGAAGGGATCACGCTCTTCATGCAACCCGTACAGGACCTTACTGTCGATGCACGGGTTGCCCGCACTCAATATCAGTATACCCTTGAGGACCCTGACATCGATGAACTGAATACCCTGGCCCCCAAGCTTGTCGATGCGCTCCGCACTCACCCCGAGCTTCGGGATGTGAGCAGTGATCAGCAGGATAAAGGGTTACAGCTCTCTTTGGTTTTTGACCGTACAACCGCCTCACGGCTTGGAATTACCCCTCAAATGATCGATGATGCCCTCTATGATGCCTTTGGCCAGCGTCAGATATCCACAATCTTTACCCAGTTGAACCAGTACCGCGTTGTCCTTGCCGTCAAACCTGATTTTCAAAAAGGTCCTGAGGCGCTGCAAAATATCTATCTTCGGGGTATAAACGGCGGGCAGGTGCCCCTTATGGCCTTTACTAAGACGACAGAAACAACGGGGCCCCTTGTCATCAGCCGTCAGGGGCAGTTTCCTGCTGCGACCATCTCCTTTAATCTGGCGCCCGGAGCGGCCCTTGGAGATGCGGTAACGGCAATCGAGTCTGCCGAGAAAAAGATGGATTTCCCTGCAAGCATAAGGGGCAGTTTCCAGGGGACTGCACAGGCATTCAAGGTATCCCTGGAAAATGAACCCTTTCTGATTCTTGCAGCCCTTGTCACGGTTTACATAGTGCTGGGAATACTTTATGAGAGCTACATCCACCCCATAACTATCCTTTCTACACTGCCCTCCGCAGGGGTGGGGGCTATTCTCGCGCTCATGGTCTGTGGCTCGGAGTTCAGCATCATTGCCCTTATCGGCATCATCCTCCTCATCGGTATTGTGAAGAAAAACGGCATCATGATGGTGGACTTTGCCCTCGATGCGGAACGTAAAGAAGGGAAGAGCCCTGAGGATGCGATTTATCAGGCCTGTTTATTACGGTTCCGTCCCATTATGATGACCACCATGGCGGCGCTCTTGGGCGCCCTTCCCCTTGCCCTCGGAACAGGGGTGGGGTCAGAGCTTCGAAGGCCCCTGGGAATCACCATTGTCGGCGGATTGATCATCAGTCAGCTGCTGACCCTCTATACTACGCCCGTAATTTATCTTGCCTTTGATCGTTTGGCAAAACGGGTGCATCTGCGGCGATCCAGCGGAGCGGTCAAAGAGGGGGATAGTTCAATTGTCTAAAGGGTTTGAAGAGGGTATAAGAGGCCGGAACCGCTTATGAATTTCTCAGCTATTTTCATCCATAGACCTGTTGCAACTACCCTTATTACTATTGGAATAGTGCTCTCCGGTGTGATTGCCTTCCAGATGCTGCCTGTAGCTCCTCTGCCCAAAGTGGATTTCCCTACCATCCAGGTAAACGCCGGACTGCCGGGGGCGGACCCAGAGACCATGGCAACATCCGTTGCCGCTCCCCTTGAGCGCCAGTTCGGGCGCATCGCAGGGGTAACGGAAATGACATCCACCAGCTTCCGGGGCACCACAAACATCACCATGCAGTTTGATCTGGACCGCAACATTGACGGCGCTGCCCGTGATGTACAGGCAGCGATCAATGCCGCCCGCGGGTTCCTGCCGCCGAATCTTCCCAATAATCCGACATACCGTAAGGTCAACCCTGCTGATGCGCCTGTCCTCATTGTTGCCCTCCAGTCCGATATCATAGGCACACCCCAGTTGTATGACGCTGCATCGAGTATCATGCAGCAGAAATTGTCACAGGTAAAGGGTGTAGGACAGGTATTCATCGGAGGCAGTTCCCTTCCGGCGGTCCGCGTGGAGATGAATCCCACGGCTCTCAACAAGTACGGGATCAGCATGGCTGATGTACGGGGTGTGCTGGCCTCCACTAATGTAAACAAACCGAAAGGACAGGTATCGGACGATACAAAAACATGGGAGATACTGGCAAATGATCAGCTTCGACGGGCCGTTCAATATCAGCAGGTGATCGTTGCCTACAGGGCCGGTGCGGCAGTACGGCTGACAGACGTGGCCACTGTGACGGATTCAGTGGAGGACGTGAATACCGGGGGGCTCGTGAATGGCAAACCGTCCGTTATGATCATTATCTACCGTCAGCCTGGGGCAAACATCATCGAAACCGTGGATCGGGTCCGTGATCTTCTTCCTCAACTGGCAGCTGCCCTGCCGGGTAGCGTTAAGGTATCCGTTGTCCAGGACCGGACACCCCCCATAAGGGGCTCCCTGAAGGATGTTGAGAAGGCCCTCGTTGTTTCCGCCGCCCTCGTAATTCTTGTGGTATTCTGTTTCCTGAGACACATACGCTCCACGGTCATCCCTGCGGTTGCAGTAGGGGTGTCGCTCATCGGTACCTTTGGAGTTATGTACCTCTGTGACTATAATCTCGATAACCTCTCCCTCATGGCCCTCACCATTGCAACCGGATTTGTGGTAGACGATGCTATCGTTGTGCTCGAGAATATTACCCGGTATATGGAAAAGGGCATGTCCCCGCTGGCGGCTGCCTTGCGGGGATCAAAGGAGATCGCTTTTACGGTCCTCTCCATGAGCATTTCCCTCGTTGCCGTATTCATTCCCATTCTTCTCATGGGAGGCATGGTGGGCCGTTTGTTCCGCGAGTTTGCGGTGACCCTTTCCGCTGCAATCGTGGTCTCCCTCGTGGTCTCACTCACCACAACGCCTATGATGTGTGCCTTCCTGCTCAAGCCTGAGAAAAGCTATAACCATCACTGGCTCTACAGGACGAGTGAGAAAGCTTTTAACTGGATGCGTGATTGTTACGATGTGACCCTCAGGTGGGCTTTGCGCCATTCGCGCTTTATGCTTGGCGTCACATTGGCCACCTTTATCGTAAATATCTGCCTTTTCATCGTTGTCCCGAAGGGTTTTTTTCCGGAAACAGATACAGGGCGCATTCGCGGCACCATTCAGGCGGAACAGGATATATCCTTTCAAGCCATGAAGGCGAAACTGGCAACTGTAGTGGACATCATTAAAGAAGATCCTGAAGTGGAGTATGTGGCTGCCTTTGCGGGCGGCGGCAGAGGCGGCAGCGCTGCGAACACCGTATCCATGTTTATTACGCTGAAACCATTTGAAGAAAGGAAAAACAGTTTAAATGAACTGATGTCAAGGCTCCGTAAAAAGCTTGCCGGACTCCCGGGAGCGCCTACCTATCTTCAGCCTGTACAGGATCTCCGTATCGGAGGGAGGGGGGGCAATGCCCTATATCAGTATACACTCCAGGCAGGTGAAATCGCGGATCTCAATACATGGGGCCCGCGGATTGTCCAGAAGATGCGTACATTGCCTGAGCTGGTTGATGTAAGCAGTGACCAGCAGGTGAAGGGGCTTGAGGCCACCCTCGCAATCGACCGGGATACCGCCTCGCGGCTCGGAATCACCACTGCGATGATAGATAATACGCTCTACGATGCCTTTGGCCAGCGTCAGGTCTCTATCATATACTCGCTTTTAAACCAATACCGTGTAGTGATGGTGGTTGAACCCCGCTTCTGGCAAAGCCCTGATACCCTTAAGGAGATTTATGTAAAATCCACTAAGGGGGCCATGGTGCCCCTCAGCGCCTTCACGAAGTTCGAACGGACTGCCACTTCTCTTGCTGTCCCTCACCAGGGTCAGTTCCCTTCAGTCACGATTTCCTTCAATCTGGCGCCGAAAGTACCTCTCGGGAACGCGGTAACGGCAATCGAGAAGGCCGAACGGGAGTTGGGGTTCCCTGCCAGTATACGGGGCAGTTTCTCGGGTACAGCCCAGGCGTTCAAGGATTCGATTGCCAATCAGCCCTTTCTGATCCTTGCCGCCCTTGTCACAGTCTATATTGTCCTTGGCATGCTCTATGAAAGCTATATCCATCCCATCACAATCTTGTCCACCCTGCCCTCAGCAGGTGTGGGAGCACTCCTTGCGCTCCTCATCTGCCGTACTGAACTGAGCCTCATTGCCCTCATCGGTCTCTTCCTGCTTATCGGTCTCGTGAAAAAAAACGGGATCATGATGGTGGACTTTGCCCTGGAGGCGGAGCGCAATGAGGGCAAAGGACCTGAAGAAGCAATATACGAGGCCTGTTTATTGCGGTTCCGGCCCATCATGATGACCACCATGGCAGCGCTTCTCGGTGCTATTCCCCTTGCAATAGGAACAGGGGTGGGATCGGAGCTTCGCCGTCCCCTTGGTATCACCATCGTCGGCGGGCTGGCAATAAGCCAGATGCTCACCCTCTATACAACACCGGTAATGTACCTTTACCTTGACCGGTTCAGGTTGTGGATGAAAAGCCATCGTTCCCGGAAGCAGGGCTTTTAATGTTTTTTATTGGTCCCATAAGTCCTATAGGACCTATTTAAGATCCAGAATAGGAGAGCACTATGCAAGCTTTACACAGACTGATTACCAGAGGAGTTGTACTTGTAATAACATCGGTTTTGATCTCTGCCTGTGCAGTGGGACCTGATTATGTGAAACCAACAGCCCCAGTGCCGGATGCCTATAAAGAGAATAAAGAATGGAAGGTGGCAGAGCCAAAGGATGATGTCCTCCGGGAAGCATGGTGGGAAGTCTATAATGATCCTCAGTTGAATGCCCTTGTAGAACAGGTGAATATCTCAAATCAGAATATTGCCCTTGCTGAAGCTCAATTTCGTCAGGCGAGCGCCCTTATCCAGGCTGCCAGGTCAAGTTTTTTTCCTACAATCACGGCAAACCCCTCTGCAGTGCGCTCCATGCGTTCCGGCAATATAGGTCTGACGACCGGCTACCAGCCCGACACCGACACCCTCTATACTGCCCCCCTCAATATGGTGTCATGGGAACTGGATGTCTGGGGCCGGATACGACGTACCGTGGAGGCAAGTCGGGCAAGCGCCCAGGCAAGTGCATCTGACCTTGAAGGGGTAAAGCTGAGCGTTCAGGCGTCTATCGTGCAGAACTACTTTCTTCTCCGCACCCTTGATCGCCAGAAACAGCTTCTCAGTCGGACGGTTGATGCATATACCCGATCATACGAGATGACCCGCAATCAGTACTCAAGCGGCGTTGTCTCAAGGGCTGATGTGCTTCAGGCTGAGACCCAGCTCAAGACCACCCAGGCCCAGGTAATTGACGTAGGGGTTCAGAGGGCCCAAACAGAACACGCCATAGCCACACTTATAGGGAAACCCGCCTCGGAATTTACCATTCCCCATTCGCCTCTTGACAGTGGCCCTCCTTCTATCCCAAGCGGGGTACCGTCCTCACTCCTCGAACGGAGGCCTGATATCGCCGGCGCAGAAAGACGTGTTGCGGCGGCAAACGCGCAGATAGGGGTAGCGCGGGCCGCATATTTCCCCACGATCACGTTGTCCGGATCAATAGGGTATCAAAGCCTGAGCACCGCGGACTGGTTGACCTGGCCAAGCCGTTTCTGGTCCTTCGGCCCCGGTATTGCACAGTCCGTATACGACGGCGGCCTGAGAGGGGCGCTCAATGCCCAGGCCCGGGCAGCCTATGACGCCACTGTGGCATCCTATCGCCAGACAGTGCTCAATGGATTCCAGGAGGTAGAGGATCAGCTTTCTGCCCTTCGCATCCTTGAAGAAGAGGCCCAGGCACAGGAGGGCGCCCTTTCTGCAGCCAGAAAATCCCTTGAAATATCCCTTAACCAGTATAAAGCAGGTACCGTAAGTTATCTCAATGTTGTTATTGCTCAGGCTACAGCCCTCAACAATGCAAGAACCGTTTTGAACATCCTCAGTCGCCGGATGACTGCAAGTGTGCTTCTCATAAAAGCACTGGGCGGGGGCTGGAATGCATCAATGCTCAATAAAACAGGTGAGACCGTTTCCAGCAAAGAGGTGAAATAATGTTAAAAAACAAGATTATCGTCGTAACTTGTGTCTGTTTCATGTTGATTTCTACACTTGCATTTGGCGAGGCTGTGAGAGCGCAAAATCCCTATGAAAGCGCCATTACCAAAGCCCGCAGCGAAATCTGGCAAGCTATAAACAGCGGCAAATGCGGAAGCGCTACAGTTGCCATAATGGTCGCCGGCAAAGTCGTTTATGCCGAAGGCTTTGGCATGGCAAACAGAGAGCAGAGCATCCCGGTCAACACAGCTACGCTCTTTAATATAGGCTCTATCAGCAAGGTATATGTGGCAACTGCAATCATGCTGCTCGTTGACGATGGCAAAGTCTCCCTTGATAAACCGGTCACAAACTATCTTCCTGAATTCAAGATGGCTGACAATAGATACAAGAAGATCACCGTAAGAATGCTATTAAACCACGTATCGGGCATTCCGGGGACTGAGGGTTCGAATTCCTTCGGGTTTAAGTATGATGACAATATAAAGCAGGAAACGATCAATACTTTAGCCCGTGCGCATCTTAAGCATGCCCCGGGAGCAATGGCAGTCTATTGCAATGACGGGTTTACTTTAGCGGAAATGATCGTGGAGCGGGTAAGCGGGAAAAAATACATCACTTTTCTTAATGAAAGGATATTTGCGCCACTGGGTCTGAAAAATACCGGTATGGGCGTGGGTGAAATCAAGAATAGACCTGTAGCATTATATTATGACCCCAAAACCGGGAAACGTCATCCCCTTGAAACGCTCTCTGTCCTGGGTGCTGGCGGTTTGTCATCGACTGCCGAGGAACTCTGCCGTTTTGTAGATGCCTTTTCAGTGGGAAATAAACTTTTGAAGAAAGCATCTCTCATTGAGATGAAAAAGGCACAGCCCTCAGCGTTCCGGGGCAAGCTGAGAAATCCTGAAATTTCCTTTGGGCTGGGCTGGGACCTTACCGGCCTTCCGCACTATGATGCAGCCGGGGTTCAGGTGTTAGGTAAGAGCGGCGGTACTGGAAATTACTCTTCCATGGTTTTCGCTGTTCCTGACAAGAGAATATCTGTTACTGTCATTGCCTCCGGGGCTGGAAGTGGCGCGATGAAAATAGCTCTGGATATATTAGATGCAGTATTAGTTGAGAAAAATCTCATTCCAAAAGAAGAAAAAGCCGTCCTGGTACCGCCGGAAGCGCAGAGGTTGCCACAAGATTATGCTTCCTTTAGCGGTTATTATGGGAGCGACAACAAATTGGGGCAGGTCGTATTTGATGCGGATAAAAAAAACGCTACCTTATATAGTTTCAAGGAACAGGAGAAAGTAACGGCAATCACACTTGTCTATAATAACGGCTATTATCACGATGGCAAAGGCAACCGTTACTATTTTACCAGCATAGGCGGGGAAGGCTATTTAGTGAGCTGTCCGTCAATAGCCACAATCGATACAATCATGATGCAAAAAGTAAAGCCAATAGAAAAGCCACAAGGCCTCAAGATCAATATGGATGGCAAAGTATGGCTGCGGCGTAATGCCTCTCCTTTTGAATCGGTTATGGCTGTAGACTCGCATTTTGTAAAATCATTGTTGTACAAAGACCTGCCGGGATATGTGGCTTTTCTGGGTGTCAAAAAGATCGATTCCCCTGAATTCGCAGGTATGCCCTTTGACTCTGTCCGCGACCAGACGGAACTTACCCTTTTTGAAAAAAATGGGGCTATATGGGCATGGGTTTCGGATCTGTTGTATAGCCCGGCAGAGAGAACCGTTGCATTAAAATCAGGACAGAATACCGTAAAAATAGGGGGCGATGGATATAACGAGTGGCTGACAACAAATGAAGACATGGTCT
>PNOM01000047.1 GCA_013824835.1 Syntrophus sp. (in: bacteria)
CCAAGGCCGCCGCCATTATTTATAAGCTCTGCACGTGCAAGACTTGAGAATCCGAGGGCTACTGCCAGTAATGCGACAAGCACAATCTTTTTCATACATCCCCCCTATCGATGATTACTTCAATTATCCGCCTTATATGACATAGTATTGATTATAAGTTATTGATATAATAGGAGTTATAAAACGGAGAGGGTGGGATTCGAACCCACGGTACGCTTATCAGGCGTACAGCCGATTTCGAGTCGGCCCCGTTATGACCACTTCGGTACCTCTCCTCATATGAAAAAATTTCTTGAGCAGCAATTCGCTTTTTTCTCTCTGCACTCCGCCTTTTATATCAATCTTGTGGTTCAGGGGGAGTTTGTTTACATCAATAACCGAGCATAGTCCGCCCCTTTTGGCGTCAAAACATCCGAAGACAACCCTTTTTATCCGTGCCTCAATGATCGTCCCTGCGCACATCATGCAGGGTTCTTTTGAAACAAAGAGGGTGCAGTTGATGAGGCGGTAATTACCCACAGCCCGGGCAGCCTCATTTATTGCCAGAACCTCGGCATGGGCTGAAGGGGAATTTGTCTGAATGGTAAGGTTATGGGTTCTTGCAATGACCTTGCCTGAAGGGGATACTATTACCGCCCCCACCGGGACCTCTCCCTCATCAAAGGCCTTCCGGGCCTCCTGAAGGCACAATTCCATAATGAAATCATCTTCCATGGACATGAATATACCCTTGATTCAGGATAAAATCAATGCTGATTTGTCAAACTAAACTTCAGCCCGAATAAGGGAGAGGACGATTTTTTAACCGCTTCCTCCATATCAATGACATACTGGGGGTGTATCCCGCTTTTCCACCTGGGGAAACCGCCCATCCAGATATATCGTAAAAGCTCATGAAACCAATAGGTGGTGAAATGATATTCTCCTATGGCAATTGTGATGCCCGATGGTTTAGCATTAACCTTAACGGATATACTCGAAAGTCCGGTTGTATATTTCTCCACAATATTTTCAATAATTTCTCTTGTTTTATAGCCTTCCGGGTTTTGCTTGAAGGCTTCCTGCCCTTTCGGAAAAGGGAAGAGCCTGTATGTCTCGCCGATAAAGCCGCTATAATCGATGCCGTGGATGGCGCCCATAAGATTTCCAATGTCCCTCTTCCTCAGGACATAGACATCCCACTCTGTTTCCATACCCTCATCAGGCCACGCTGAAGCAAGTTTTGATATATCTCTGCAGAAATCCTGGGCAAAGAGGAAATACTGGTTGAGGAGGATCATATCGCTTTCAATATTAAAAAAACCAAAGGCAATTTCACCGTGACTCAATGACTGGAAGGCGAGGGGCAAGGGGACTCCTTATTTAGTGTCCGTCCAGAACGAAAAACCCCTCCTTTCCGGTTCGGAAACAAAGGTTTATTTATTCCCCTGAACCGGGCCCACAGATCACCTCATCGGGCAGCTCATCGGGGTTTGTTGTCGAGGCAGGATAATGTGTTGCGAGGAGGTCGCCGATCCCTCTGATGGCCTCGCACAGGGCATCACATGCCTGTCCTTCCTGAATGCCCCGTGACACCATTGCTGCAAATTTGTTGAGTGTAGGCTGATGGATCTTGCTGTGTATGCCTTTGTCCGCAAGGACCCATACCTTTTTTTCGAGGAGTGACAGAAAAAAGAGAACCCCTGTGCCCTCTTTTGTCTTGTAGAGGCCCTTTTCATAGAAGGTTCTGAGCGCCATTTCCTTTACCGCCAACTGTCTGCGACGTGGCCCTGTAAGCACCCGTCCCAGCACAGGAACCTTGCTGCACAAAAGATGGGAAGGGAAATAGAGTAGAAAAGAGAGGGGGATAAAGGCCCAGATAGAATCGTGAAAGAACAGGTCGGTCACTATGAGGGAAATAAAACTTCCAAGCAAAAGAGCGCCGAACAGGTTTGCCTCGCGGTATCTGCTGCTCTGATCAACCACAGCTACCACTATTTCCCCGACAGTCCTTGATTCAACATCCACGGTGGTCTCGTGAATCCGTTGCCTTTCCTCTTTTTTAAAAAACTTGTCAGCTTTTACAGGATGTCTAAGCTTCAATCCCAGTCTCCTGAGGCGCCGCCGCCTCCAAAATCGCCACCTCCACCACCGTCGAATCCGCCGCCACTATCACCGCCACTGCCACCACCTCCGCCTCCCCACCATGACCCGAGGAATCCGCCTAAAAGTCCGCCCAGGAATCCGCTGCCATCAGATCCCGATCCTCCCCCTGAAAAGAGCAAGGGCAGGAAATAACCTATGCCTGCGCCCAGGAGACCAAGGATTACGAGGGGAATAAGTCCTACGGGGAAAAGGGTAAAATAGACTAAGGCCGGCGCACCGACTCCTCCTCCTATAGCCCCGAAAACACGGGAAACACCCCCCAGAAAGAAAATGGCTATCCCGCCGACAATAAGGTAGATGAGGAACCTCGACAAAGAGATGCCTTTTTTTGGTGCCTTCGGCTTATCTGCCTTGAATTCACCCCGGGTTGCATCAATAAGTGCCGAGGCTCCGGCAACAAATCCTCCATCAAAATCACCCCGCTTAAACCGCGGCTTCATGACGAGGTCTATAATCTGCCCTGCTGTCAGGTCCGTGAGTTTGCCTTCAAGGCCCCGGCCCACTTCAATTCTTATCTTGCGGTCCTTATTTGCCACAAAAAGGAGGATGCCGTTATCCTTGCCCTTCTGCCCTGTCTTCCATTTCTCCGCCACCTTGATTGAATAGTCCTCCAGGGACTCCCCATCAAGAGAAGGGATCGTGAGGATAAATATCTGGGTTGAATCGGATTGTTCAAAGGCCTTAAGTTCCTTTTCGATTTTCCCCTTGGTGGATTGGGACATCATCCCGCCGTAGTCGTTGACGTAGCCTTTGAGGGGTGGAATATCGAGGGCAGCAGATGATCCTGTAAATATAAGGAACTGAAAGGTGAAGAGAATTAGGATAACAATCAAAGAAGGGAGCGAACAAAGGAATGATGTCTGTTTTATGGATGTCATAGCCTCATGCTCCCTTAATGTTCTGATTCCTCTTTCCATGAAAGTCTTTGTTCTATACTTTTAAAATTTCACCTTTGGCGCCTTTTCTGCACCGGCTTCTGCCTTGAACGCCTCTTTTGGTTTCAGGTGGAGAAACATACTGTTTGTCATGCTGTTCGGGAAGATCCGGATGGATGTATTGAATTCCTGTACTGCCTTGTTGTAGCGGGTTCTTGCAACGTTGATCCTGTTTTCCGTACCTTCAAGCTGGTGCTGGAGATCCCTGAAATTCTGATTTGCCTTAAGGTCAGGATACCTCTCCACAACGACCATAAGGCGGGAAAGGGCGCTGCTCATAGAAGACTGGGCCTGTTGGAACTGGGCAATTGCCTTCGGATTGTCAATCATGTCTTTTGAAACCTGTACTGTTCCCACTTTTGCCCGTGCTTCTGTGACTGCCTTAAGGGTATCCTGTTCATGCTTTGCATAACCCTTTACGACCTCCACGAGGTTGGGAATAAGGTCATTTCTCCGTTGATATGATGCCTCCACATCTCCCCATGCGGCCTTTACCGCCTCCTCATTCATCTGCATGGTGTTATAGCCGCAACCGGAAAAACCAAGCATAACAAGGAACAGAAGCACATACATGGATATTCTTTTCATTCAAACCTCCTCACTTCATTGTGATTTTCTTTTATATTACTCATTATACGCATTTATTTTAAAAAATCATATACTCTTTGTAAATAAAAACAGACCGGAGACTGCACATCAGGGCAAACGCATTTGCACTGGGTTGCGCATCCGTTGACTATGTCCTGCCTTTAGTCTAAAATGAGAAACCCATTGAGATGAGACGGTATGATCCTTATCTATCCTCCTGTTGTAAAGCCCTCTGAGCCGCCGCCAGGTATCGCGAAACTCCTGGGCGCATGTAATGCCCATGGCATACGGTGCCGCCTTGTAGATGCAAATATCGAAGGAATCCTCTCTTTGCTTGCATGTAGCAATAAGGTGCCTTCCGACACATGGGGTATACGGGCAGTCAAAAATGTGTCAAAGAACCTTGCAGCCCTCAAGCGCCTCGATGCATACAGGAAAATCGACCAGTACACCCGTGCGGTAAAGGATATAAACAGGGTCCTTGAAATGGCAGGCGCTGATAGAGGGGTGTCTCTGAGCCTCGCTAATTACCAGAACAAAGGGCTTTCTCCTGTCAAAAGCGCTGACCTTATAAGGGCAGCGGAAGAGCCGGAAAATAATCCCTTCTATCCCTATTTTTCAGCCAGACTGGGGACCCTCCTTGAGGAGGAACAGACTTTTCTGGTGGGATTTTCTCTCAACTATCTGAGCCAGGCCCTCTGCACCTTTGCCATGATTGGCTTCCTGAAACAGAGATATCCAGGTATCAGGATTGTGATCGGGGGAGGGCTCGTCACATCATGGATGAGAAGGCCGGGGTGGAACAACCCCTTTCTTGGCCTTGTAGATCTTTGTGTGGCAGGTCCGGGAGAAGGGCCTCTTCTTGCCCTTGCCGGCGCTGCGGGAGAAAGCACTCCCCACTGCCTGCCTGATTATGGGACCCTTCCCATGAAAGACTATCTCTCCCCGGGGGTGATCCTTCCCTACAACTCATCCGTTGGATGCTACTGGAACAGGTGCGCCTTTTGTCCGGAGCGGGCCGAACAAAACCCCTATGTGAGAGTCCCCAAAGAGGCGGTAATGAGCGATCTTTCGATGCTGGTAGAGAGGATAAAACCTTCCCTGATCCATATTGTGGATAATGCGATCAGCCCGGCCCTTATGGGGGCCTTTGCCCTGAATCCCCCCGGTGCCCCGTGGTATGGTTTTTCACGGATTACAGAAGACCTTGCAGATCTTGATTTTTGTCTGGCCCTGAAGGAATCGGGTTGTCTTATGTTGAAGGTAGGTCTTGAATCCGGCGACCAGGGGGTCATTGATGCCATGGAGAAAGGGATAGACCTCGATATAGCATCACGAGCCCTGAAAAACTTGAAAAAAGCGGGGATCGGGACCTATGTCTATCTTCTTTTCGGAACCCCTGCTGAAACAGCGGCAGAAGCCTTGAAAACCCTTCATTTTACTGCCCGCCATGCCGATGTGATTGATTTCCTGAACGTCGCTGTTTTTAACCTGCCGGCTCACGGGGCCGAGGCAATGACATTGGAGACCAGCCCGTTCTATGAGGGAGACCTTTCCCTCTACAGGGCATTTATCCATCCAAAGGGCTGGAATAGAAGGCAGGTACGGATCTTTCTCGACAGGGAATTTAAAAGAAATCCCTCTATATCCGCTATCATCAGGAAAGACCCGCCTGTTTTCACCTCAAATCATGCCCCTTTTTTCTTGAACTCTTTTTGACAATAACCGTTGCTGCGTAATAGAATAGGTTGAGAGGAATGCCTATGATAAAAGGGACTGGAAAACTGATCTTTATCATCTTAACCCCGATAAACGGGATAAGTAAGCTTATAAAATTATTTTCTGCCAAAAAAATGCAGATAATAATTATTAACTTACTAATAATGAGCGGATTGTGGGCATGTGCATTTTCCGGCAAGAAACCTGTAGACAAACAGCCTGTAAAACCGGCATCTGCCTATAATGTCCCCCTCAACGCCGGGGTCGCTGATGCAGCCTTTTTGTCAGATATGGAAAAGGAGATCATAAAACAGATGAACGACCTCAGGGTATTTCCCAGGGGATATGCCGATTACTTGAAGGATTTGAGAAACAGGTCAATTGGGATCGCTCAACAGGAGGGCGCTACCGCTGTGGACAAAGAACAGATATCGGAAGGCATGGAAGGAATAATCGTGTTTCTCGGGAAAAAGGAGCGGCTCACGCCTTTGAGGGCATCAAGGGGTTTAAGCCTTGCGGCCAGGGATATCGTGAATGACCACGGACCGAGAGGACTTACAGGTCATAAAGGAAGCGACGGGAAATCACCCTTTGACAGGATGAAAAGGTATGGCGGGCTGGAAGGAGATGCCGCCGAAAATCTGATTTACGGATATAGAGACGCAGACGCCGTGTTAATAGGCATGCTGATTGACGGAAGCATTAACGGCAGAGATCAGAGGAAGAACCTCTTTAATAATGGTTTTAATCTGATCGGTGTGGCATGCGGGATGCATAAAGTCTACGGTTTCATGTGCGCTATTAATCTTGCAGCGGGATATAGAGAAAACCCCTGACTTTCAATCAATAGATTCCTCGAAGTTCTGCTTCGGGATAACCGTATTCCCTCGCCCCTCGTGGGAGAGGGCAGAGCCCGCCCCGTACTTGATACGGGGGTGAGGGGGAAAAATAAAAGGAGACATGAAATGAGCGAGGAAGAAACAAGGAAGAGAACCCAGGAAACAGCAAAAAAGTTATTTGGTAAAGGCATTAAAATGGACCCCCCTTATGTCATGTGGAAAGAGTTTGACAGAGACCTGGCTAATGATCTCTCGAAGTTTATCACCGGCAATCTCTATTCACGGACCGTGCTGACTTTACCGGAACGGCAGATGGCTGCCTGCGCAATGCTTGCCGCCCTTGGGGCAGCAGACGAGTTGAGGCTCCACGTGAATGCCGCCCTGAACGTTGGCTGTGACCCAAAAAAACTGGCAGAGGTCTTTTTTCAGTTGGCCCCTTACGGGGGCATGCCCCTGGTCAACAAGGCCCTCGAGGTATACCGGGATGTCCTCAAAGAAAGGGGGGAATGGGATACTTTCATCGGAAAATAGACATATAAGGGCTGAAAACTAAAGGTTCCTTCATATCTCCCGATAACTCATAGGAAGGGTTATTTTTTCACAAGATAACGTATTTTAACAAATTCAGGATATGTTCATTTGGAGGGGAGAGATATGACAGCAAAACGTTCCAGTTTAAGAAAAAAGATTACTTTTCTTGGTTCCATAGTGGTTATTGCCTGCATCGTTATTACAGCCTGCGCCTGCCTCTATGAGGTGAGAACGGATATGATAAAGCAGGCGAACAATACCCTTGATATTCGGCTCAGGGTATTGTGGGAACTCCTTCTTGCAAAGGACGGGGGCCTGTCCAAGCAGAATTCACCTATAAGCGAACGGGTTAAGGACGCAAATATACGAATCGAAGATGGCAAGCTGCTTGTGGGTTCTTATGCCCTCAATGATGATACGGCAATCGTTGATAAAGCCAAGGAGTTGTTCGGGGGAGCAGCAACCATCTTTATGAAGGATACCCGTGTTGCTACCAATGTTTTAAATAAGGAGGGCGCCCGGGCCATTGGGACACAACTCAAAGGTTCTGCCTATGACACAGTGATAAAGGGTGGGAAATCCTTTCGGGGAGAGGTTGAACTCTTTGGCATTTCCTTTTTCTCGGCCTATGACCCGATAAAAAACAAAGAAGGAGAGGTTATAGGCGTCTTGTTTATCGGGGTGCCGAAAAGTGATTATTTTGCATCCTTCACCCGCATCATGAGTGTGATCGGCGGCATCTCCATCGCCATGATCGTGATAGTCAGTATTTTCATCTTTTCGTTCATCAAAAGGACAATGAGCCCCCTCACGGGACTTGTTAATACAGCGCACAGATTGGCTGAAGGTGATCTTGGCATGGAGATTATCGTGACCAGAAATGATGAGATCGGCCAGCTCCTGGAAGCCATGAAGGATATGGTGGGGAGATGGAAAACATTAGTAACGGATATCAAGGGGGAGGCCGACAAAATATCGTCAGCAGGAGGTGAATTGAGCGTTCATGCGGAGCAGATGTCGAGCGGTTCAGGAGAGCAGGCCAACAGATCCACGCAGGTTGCCGCTTCAGCGGAACAAATGTCAAGAACTGCCCAGGATGTTGCGAGGAATGTAAGTGAGATTGCGGCATCCACGTCAGATACCCTCATGGTGGCACGGGAAGGGGAAACGATTGTTCACAGATCGGTTACTGAAGTGAAGGATATTGCGGTGACCGTCAGTGAGTCCGCCATTTTTGTAAAATCCTTAGGGGAACGGTCAAAACATATAGGTGATATCGTGGGTGTTATCAATGATATTGCAGATCAGACAAATCTTCTTGCCCTTAATGCAGCAATAGAGGCTGCCAGAGCAGGTGAACAGGGACGGGGATTTGCCGTTGTTGCTGATGAGGTGCGGAAACTTGCTGAGAGAACGGCACAGGCCACCTCGGAAATCAGCACCATGATACTGGCAATCCAGGAAGAAACCTTAAAGGCAGTTCATTCCATGGAAAACGTGGCAACCAAGGTTGAAACAGGGGTAGAGCTCACCGCACAGGCCGGTGAAGCCTTGAAAGACATTGTCACAAGCGCAGGGGGGCTTGATTCGATGATCCAGCAAATTGCATCCGCTGCAGAGCAAATGTCCGCCACATCGGAGGAAATAACAAAGGATATTGAACAGATTGCGGTGATTTCTAATGACACCTCTTCGCGGTCTGATCAGACACACCAGGCTGCCCTTACCCTTTCAAGGCTTTCTGAGGCCCTGCAGAAGACGATAAGTGTGTTCAAGGCGTAGAAGCCAGTCGATAGCGATTTGGCATGATACTCCAGTTGGGCGACCAGAAGAATAGAGAAGTATTATGAGATTTTTTACAGAACAGGAAATATACTGAGGTAATACTGCAATATTTTATGTCTTTTCTTTTTTCCCCATTCGGATTACCCCATAGATCAGCAAGAGAAGGACAAGTGCGCTCCCAGCAATCACAGTCGGGGTCCAGAAGTCCCTGGGTGTTGCCCCGTAAAGACCAAGGATGCCGAAGAGTATAAAAATCGTGGCTGCGAACCACTTTACCGCCTTCTCGGGTATATTCTTCCCAAGTACGATCCCCACGATGATCCCGATTGCATCGGCAACGAGCATGCCCGATGTCGTGCCAAGCCATACCTGAATAATGCTTGAATACTTTGTGGCAAGGGCTACGGTGGCAAGCTGCGTCTTATCCCCCATCTCGGCAAAGAAAAAGGCCACGGCAACGGTCCAGAAGGGGCTGAAGTTGAACCGTTTGTCCTCGTCATTGAGTGTGTCGCCCCTCAAGGTCCAGAGACCAAAGAGTATAAATGAGGCAGCAGCAGCGATTTGTATATAATGGATGGGTACGATATTTGTCAAATAGTGCCCTGCGATTACCGCTAATAGGTGATTTACAAGGGTCGCGGCAAAAACGCCCCACATAACGGTCTGCCACCGGTATTTTGATGCAAAGGCCATGGCAAGAAGCTGTGTTTTATCACCCATTTCCGCAAGGACAACAAAGAGAAGGGATGCAAAATAGGCTGTCATGGGTCTATTCCTCCTTAAATCAGTTTGACCCAGATTTTCCATTAGTATGAGCATCTGTGTCGGGATATTCCACGCAAACACGCTCATTGCTCCAGCGGCTTCAATCGCTCGCGTTCGGCTTCGGAACTTTTGCTTATGCAAAAGACCGAGCTTCCTCGCCTCACGACGGTTTGCTTAAGGGTTACCCCGACACCATGCTCTAAAGACTTGTCTGGGTTCAAAAAAAACGAGACACTCCGGCAGTGGCCCGAAAGGCCACTCCGAAGGTCTCGTTTATTGGTTTTACACCAACGGTAAGGCCAGGCTTTTATTTCGCCAGCATGTTGACCTTACCTGTCAAACTACTCCCCTTCAGAAACTACAGGTACTTCTTTATTAATACCTCGGCAATCTGGACTGCATTGAGGGCAGCCCCTTTCCGGATATTGTCCGCTACTATCCACATGTTGAGTCCATGGGGTATGGATTCATCCCGCCGTATCCTTCCCACAAAGGTCTCATCCTTGCCTGCTGCATGGATTGCAAGGGGATAAAGTTTCTTTGACGGATTATCCACCACCTTTACACCAGGGGCCTTCTTTAAAATCTTCCGTGCCGCATCGGGACTCAGGTCTTTTTCAAACTCTACGTTCACCGACTCGGAGTGTCCATAGAAGACAGGGACCCTCACGGTTGTTGCCGTTACCTGGATATTGTTGTCCTCCAGGATCTTTTTCGTCTCATTCACCATCTTCATCTCTTCCTTGGTATAGTCATTTTCAAGGAATGCATCTATATGGGGCAGGCAGTTAAAGGCGATCTGGTGGGCGTATACCTTTGTTTCAAGAGGTTTGTTGTTATAGATGGCAAGGACCTGTTTTTCAAGCTCGTCAATAGCCTTTTTGCCGGTCCCGGAAACGGCCTGGTACGTGGAGACTACAATCCTTTTGATCTTTGCCGCATCATGGAGGGGTTTCAAGGCCACCACCATCTGAATGGTAGAGCAATTAGGGTTTGCAATAATCCCCTTTTTTGTGTAGTCCTTAATGGCATGTTCATTAACCTCGGGTACTACGAGAGGAACATCGGGATCCATCCTCCATGCGCTTGTATTGTCTATGACTATACAGCCGCTTGCCGCAGCAATGGGTGCAAACTTTTCACTTATTGAGCCCCCTGCAGAAAAGAGGCCTATATCGATACCTTTGAAGGAGTCTTCCTTCAATTCCTCGATATCTATGTCCATCCCCTTGTATTCGAGGGTCTTGCCGACACTCCGGGAAGATGCGAGAAGGGTCAGTTTCTTTACAGGAAACTTCCTGTGCTCAAGGGTAGCTATCATTTCATTGCCTACAGCGCCTGTGGCGCCTACAACCGCTACATTATACTCTTTCATGTTAGTCCTCCAGCTTCTTTTTCAGATAGTTTATCAATCCGCCTTCATTCACAAGCTCTACCATAAAGGCGGGGATTGGCTTTGCTGTAACCTCTGCTTTTTTACACGTGATGATCCCCGAAGAAAGGTCAACCTCTATCTCCTCTCCTTCCTCGACAAGCCCGGTAAGATCGGCTTCGAGAAGGGCCAAGCCTTTATTAAAGGCGTTTCTGTAAAAGATCCGTGCAAAACTTTTTGCAATGACAAGGGATATGCCAAGGGCAGCAATTGCAATAGGGGCGTGCTCCCGGGAGGAACCGCAGCCAAAATTAAGGCCCCCGATGATGATATCGCCCTTTTGCACCTGTTTGGGAAACAAGGGGGCAATGGGTTCCATGCAGTGTTCGCCAAGCACTTTCGGATCCGTGTGGGCGAGGTATCGTGCAGGAATAATGATATCTGTATCTATATTATCTCCAAACTTCCAGGTTTTTCCCCTTACCTTCATACTACCTCCTCAGGACATGCAATCCTGCCTTTTATTGCGCTTGCCGCAGCAACTGCCGGGCCGGCGAGGTAGACCTCGCTCTCAGGGTGGCCCATCCTGCCGATGAAGTTCCTGTTGGTTGTTGCGATTGCCCTTTCTCCTTTTGCCAGAACCCCCATGTGGCCGCCAAGGCATGGACCGCATGTAGGAGGAGAGATAATACACCCTGCATCCAGGAAAGTCTCAAAATAACCCCGTTTCATGGCTTCGCCGTAGATCGTCGGTGTTGCGGGGATGATAATGCACCGTACATAGGGGGCAACCTTCTGTCCTTTTAATATCTCAGCAGCAGCCTCAAGGTCTTCCATCCTGCCGTTTGTGCACGAGCCGATGACTACCTGGTCAATGGCGATTTCCTTCAATTCCTCTGCGCCCTTCACATTAGAAGGGAGGGAAGGACAGGCAACCTTCGGCCCGAGAGTGCCGACATCAATCGTGTATACCTCTCTGTAGTTGGCGTCAGGATCACTTTCGTAGATCTTTGAGTGTCTTTTGCTCCTGCCTTCCATATAGGCGATGGTTTTCTCATCTGCCTTGAAAATACCGTTTTTGCCGCCTGCTTCAATCGCCATATTGGCTATGGTAAAACGGGAATCCATGGAAAGTGCTGAAATCGCCTCCCCTTCGAACTCCATGGCAGCATAGAGAGCTCCGTCTACACCGATCATGCCGATAATATGAAGGATCAGGTCTTTTCCTGTGACCCATTTCGGCCATTTCCCGGTGCATATAAACTTGATGCTCTCAGGCACTTTGAGCCATACACGGCCGGTCACCATGCCATAGGTGATATCCGTGCTGCCCATACCGGTAGAAAATGCCCCCAGGGCGCCGTATGTGCAGGTATGGCTGTCTGCCCCTATGACCACATCACCGGGGACCACAAGGCCCTGCTCAGGGAGCAAGGCATGTTCGATACCGCATTGCCCGCCCTCATAAAAGTGGGTAATGCGGTATTTCTTTGAAAACTCCCGTATCTTCTTGCAGTTTTCCGCAGAGAGTATGTCCTTGTTCGGGGTAAAATGGTCCAGGACAAATACCACTTTTTCCTTATCGAACACCTCTTTTGCGCCCACCTTGTCAAATTCCTCGAGAGACAGGGGGGCTGTAATATCATTTGCGAGAGCCAAGTCAATACGGGCTTCTATGATCTCACCGGGCTCCACCTTCTCCTTATCTGCATGTGCAGCGAGTATCTTTTCTGTAATTGTCATTCCCATTTACATACCCTCATTTTTTCGTTTTTTTACATATTCCAGTTTATTCAGGGCATTGATGTATGCCTTTGCGCTCGCCACGATAATGTCTGTATCCGCTCCCTTTCCGATAACGGTCTGCCCCTTCTCTTCGATCTTTACAAATACCTCTCCCTGGGCGTCCATATCCTTTGTAATTGAGTTGACAGAGAATTTAAGGAGCTTGCTGGTCGTTTTCACCATCTTCTTGATAATCTTGTAGGTGGCGTCAACAGGTCCGTCCCCTATCCCTGCCTCCTGATAGGTAGTTCCGTCAACCTCAAGCCTGACCGTTGCAGTAGGCACCGTATTATTCCCGCAGGTAACATTAAGGTAGGCCAGCTTAAATTTTTCCGGTATCTTATAGATCTCATCCATGATGATCATCTCAATATCCTCATCATAGACATATTTCTTCACATCCGAGAGGGTCTTGAAACGTTTGAAGGCAAGGTTTATTTCCTGGTCGCCGAAGGAATAGCCCATCTCTTCGATCCTTTCCCGGAATGCATGTCTACCTGAATGCTTGCCAAGGACAAGGGAGCTCTTTGTTATGCCAACCGATTCAGGCCGCATAATCTCGTAGGTCAGCTTTGACTTTAAAAGACCATCCTGGTGAATACCCGATTCATGGGCAAAGGCGTTGGCCCCTACAATTGCCTTGTTCGCCTGAACAGACGATCCGGTAATTGACGTGATCAGCTTGCTCGTAGGATATATCTTTTCGCTGACAATCCGTGTATCGGCATCAAAATAGTCCTTCCTGGTCCGGAGGATCATGGCAATCTCTTCAAGGGAGGCATTCCCTGCCCGCTCCCCGATACCGTTGATCGTGCATTCAACCTGACGGGCCCCGTTCTGGATAGCCGCGATGGAGTTTGCAACCCCAAGGCCCAGATCGTTGTGGCAGTGTACGCTTATTATTGCTTTGTCAATATTCTGGACATTGCCCTTGATATAACGAATCAGTTCGCCGAATTCAGCCGGTACGGTATAGCCCACCGTATCAGGGACATTGACCGTGATTGCCCCGGCGTCTATAACCTCGGCAAGAACCTTGCACAGGTAGTCCCAGTCGCTCCGGGTCGCATCCATGGCGGAAAATTCTACATTGGGAGTATGCTTCTTTGCCCTTTTTACTGCATTGACCGCGATCGTTACGATCTCGTCCCTGGTTTTTTTGAACTGATGTTTCAGATGGATGTCGGAGGTTGAGATAAATGTGTGAATCCTCGGTTTCTGAGCATTTTTTATGGCCTCCCATGCCCGGTCTATGTCATCGTTGTTTGCCCGGGCAAGGCCGGCAACCTCGCAGTTCTTGAGGGTTTCGGCAATCAGTTTTACTGCCTCAAAATCGCCATCAGAGGCTATGGGAAAACCTGCTTCAATAATATCAACGCCGAGGGCCTCAAGCTGCCTCGCTACCCTCAGTTTTTCCGGGGTATTCATGGTATTGCCCGGAGACTGCTCTCCATCCCTTAATGTCGTATCGAATATAAAGATTCTTTCTGACATATCTCCCTCTTCAATTTATTTTGTATCAATTTGAATAGCTCCTCTTCCTTCTGTATCTGAACGGTGACTGCCAGATAAAAAAGATTATCCGGCACCTCCATGGCAGCCATCTTTATCCCGTCCTTTTCCGTGGTTACAATAAGCTCTATGTCCTTATAGGACCCAATTCTTTTGATCTCCTTTTCCGTATAGGCATAATGATCCGGATAGGATATCTTATGAATCACATGGGCGCCCAGCTCCTTCAAAAGGTTGAAAAAGGAGCGGTTGTCCCCGAGCCCTGAAAAGGCAAGGACCTTTTTTCCTTTCAGGAGCTTGTAGTGGGCCATGCCTTTAAATTTCATACTATACAGGTACGCCGGTTTATACCTCATTTTATACTGCGGTATTTTTCCTGCGTATCCTTTCATATCTGCGTCCAGGTCACCTTTATTGACGAGTATGATATCTGCGTCCCGTATCCTCTCCAAAGGCTCCCGGTAAGGGCCGAGAGGGAAAAGACCGTGACTTGCCTTGCTTCCGTTGAGTACAAGGATCTCAATGTTTTTTTCAATGTTGCGCAACTGAAAGCCGTCATCAAGGACCACGAGATCGATGGGGAATTCCTTCATTCCCATTTCAATGGCCGCAGCCCTGTTGCTTCCTACCAGCACAGGCACCTGTGTCTTCTGGGCAAGCATCAATGCCTCATCTCCCACATCCTCTGCAGTGTCCCTCTTCGGGTCTACGGGAAAGGTGCCTTTCCTCTTCCTTTTATAACCCCTTGTAGCTATGGCCGGATGGAAGCCCGCTTCCTTGAGCATTGTGGATATTTTCTCCACCACAGGGGTCTTTCCTGTGCCTCCGAGGGTGATATTGCCGACGCTTATCACGGGAACGGTGACCCCCTCTGTGGTCAACCGGCCCCTGTCATAGAGGTATTGCCGGACCTTGAGACATATCCTGTATATGCGGGAGAGCAGGAAAAGGGGTATATGCAGCGCCCGCCTTATATATTCCGCTTCTCCATTCCATACTTTTACGATGGTATTCCTCATTCAATTAGCATAGTTATATCAAAAATGGGGGCAAAAATCAAAGGCAATCATCATGAACCCCTGTTTCGTAAGGCTGAAGAAGCACTATCCTGTGGTAAATCACACAGGTGAATGGGATGATGGGAAGACGCGATAAAGCGAATATGCGAAAGAGCAGAAGATAGAATGCTTTGCATTCCCGCATTATCGCATCATCGCGTGGGTTTTATGGGGGCAGGTAATCTCTGGTTTATACTGTTTTTGCGTACTTTCTTTGTATGTAAAAATGCTCTCATCCACCTACCAATCGAGCATATGGCCTTCTCAGGGCGATAGTATATTATTGAAAGAAATGTGCTCTATGGGCAACAACACAACAAAACAACGTCTCTCTGCCCCCACCGTAGAGGCCGGTCAGAATTGCGGAGCCGCGGCAAACGGCGGTGGGGATTCGATGCCTTCGCACAAGGCGTTGTTCACGGTCACGTTACCCAGGGCGTCAATGGTCACAGTCCAGATCGTGTCGTAGTCGGTCCCCGGCCAGGATAATGGTGGGACCGGGGCGGGGGCGCCATAACTCTGAAGGAGATAGGTGATCAGCGGTGGAAAGTGTTCGTGTTCCCATGCCAGCAGCACGGTTTGATTGGAGAGATTGGCGCCGGCAGTGTTTGTAAACAAAAAGTTACTGGTCTTCTGGGCTGTTGCCGTATCGTTCGACCCTATAAAGATGTCTGTGACCAGATAATAGGGCAGATTATTGGCGATTGCATAGGGCAGTACAGTTAATGAGGGCCTCACATAGGAAAAACTGAGACCATTGTTAATAAAAGATTGTGCAGGGTCAATGGAATAAACCACGTTGGGACTGTTTTGGCCCCTGAGAGCACCGGGCAGAAAGTTGGGAAGGGCCAGCGCGCGCCATTGCCCTGCACCAACATAGTTGCCGTTTTCAAAACTGCTCACCGGGTGCGCCTCTGCGTGCCGGATCAGGTAGACCGTTTGGTTGGTGTTGGCTCCCCCTGGAATTGTAATGCCGTTAACCCCTCCGGTCAGCGTGTAGCTGAAATAGTTCTGCTGCGTGCATGTAGCGGTTTCCACCCCCGGTGCGGGAAGCACAGGGTAGGTGGCGGGCGGGGTCAGTCCGCTGTCAAAGGTAGTTAGGCTTGCGTTTCCCGCTGGCGTAATGGAGATCACGTACACAAAGTTTGGACCCCTGTAGGTCACGGGAAGATTCAGGTTATTATACCCCCTGGCCGTTTTGATATTTGCCAGCAGGGCGCTTGTAGTTGCCCAGGGCGCTGAGAACACATAAAAACCCTTGGTGTTTGTGTCGATAATCCGGTTTACCAGGACAAGATTGTTACCCCTCGCGTCGTTGAAGACGAGCCCCTGGGCGCCGGGGACGTATGGGCTCGGCGCAACAACTCCGGCGGGCACGTCTCCTGGCCCCCCATATCCTGCATGGAGCGTGTAGCTGTTGGCTGTCGTGCCTTGTATGGTGATCTGGTTGAGAAGGGCGAATTGTTGTATGAATCCGATTGCTGCCATGTCAGGGTAGTTGTTTACGGTTTGCAGGTGGGTCATGGGTTCGAGCACAGAAATGGCGGTTACGTTGTTTCCCCCCAGCAACTGCTGCTTCAGGTACGTGCCCATGAGGAGCGAGCGTTGTAAACCCTGATTGTTAAGGTTTGCCGTGGTTGAATTGATGTCGCCGAGCGGGTCATTCGCCAAATCCGGACTTATCACAAATATCAGATTGATATTGCCGGCGCTCAGCGGACCGGTGGTATTGGGGACAACGAGATCATCACTTCCTCCTCCACCTCCGCTGCAAATAATAGTAAGCCCGCCACACAGTATCAATGCACAGAGAACAATACCTTTAATGAGTCTCTTTTGTTCTTTCATTATAATTCTTCCTTATTGAAACTACCTCACCCACTAAAGTCTAAGATAAACCCCGGAACAGAACGTGTCAATGAAAAGGAGTGTTTTGTAAACAAGAAAACGTTGACAATCTCAGCATATAATAAGAAAATGGCAATATGGATGCTGGCACGATGAAATGGCTCGAATGGGGAACGTGACGAGTATTGCATTAATTTGACTTAAGATTACATGGTGGAGCAGGACTATGCACTATTTCAAAAATGTTACTCCCTTCTTCAAGAACACCCTTGCTTGCCTACTAATTACCATCACTGTTATTCTAAGCAGTTGCGAGCCATTATATAATGATAGTGGTAATGACAATGGAATAATCAGATATTCCGTTACCACCCCGATGCAACTGATATTTTCAACCTACCTGGGAGGTTCAACTCCCTGTGCAACCTGCACCACTACTCATACCTTTGCCCATAATATTGCCAGCGACATCCAGGGAAACACATACGTGACAGGCGCTACAGAGGTTTTAGATCTTCCCGTACTGAACGCCGCGCAGCCGCAACCACAGGCAAACAGCACGCTGTCGGCTTTTGTGGCGAAATTTGATCCCACAGGCGTGCTGCTCTGGTGCACATATCTGGGCGGCGACAATCAAAGCATGGGTACAGGGATTGCCGCTATGCCGGGCAATGGAGTTGCTGTCGTCGGTTTTACAAGTTCGGATAGCTCAGGACTGTTCCCTACCATGAACCCTTATCAGGCGGGAAACAATGGCCAGACGGATTATTTCGTTACCGTGTTCAATAGCAATGGCAATATTCTCTATTCGACGTACCTTGGAGGAAGCGGCGTGGAGGGGGATAACAGCTTTACCGATGACAACAGTAACGGCAACAACGTTTATGTAGATGCACAGGGCCTTGCGTATATCACAGGGGTAACCAACATGTCCGGCAACGGCCCGGTGATAAATTTCCCTACTACAATTAACGCCTTACAGCCAGGCCTTGCGGGCGGCACCGATGCATTCCTGGCTATAATCGATCCAAGTAAAAGCGGTTTTTCGTCGCTGATCTACTCAAGCTTCCTTGGCGGTACAGGCAATGAAAAAGGGCACGCCATCACAGCAAATGCCGCGGGCACCATGATTGCTGTTGCAGGTTATACAAACTCCTCAGACTTCCCAACAACCAGCAACAACGCTTACAGGAGTACCCCTCCGCCATCGTTTAAAAGCAACGGTTTTATCGCACAGTTCACCTCAAGCCTGCCCGGCAACCTATCTTCTCAATATACGATGGGGTATTCCACTTATCTCGGCGGTGTCGCAAACACCCCAAGGGATGATACATACGGCATAACTCTTGATTTAAACGGGATGATCGTGGCTACAGGTCGCACGCAGTCGGTGGATTTTCCAATGCTCAATTCATCCCAACCTTCCATCTACAACAGCGCTCCCATCCCTACTCAAACCGTACGCAATGATCAGCCATACGTAGTGAAGATCAATCCTTTCTTAATCGGTAATGCGTCACTCATCTATGCCACCTTCCTGGGAGGCGGGTCGGCCTCGGGAGGTGGAGGCGCCTTTTGCACCGGTGTAGTTGTCGATTCGCAAGGTAATATTTATGTCGGAGGCGAGACCTCTTCTACGGGTGTAAAATACACGTTTTCCAGCACTCCGGTAGTGGCGCCGCAGTTGTTGCCATATACCCAGGACGCACTCTTCCCTGCTTTTCAAGGGGGGCAATTCGACGCAATCCTGATGCAGGTCAGCCCGGATGGCACCATGCTGGCTTACTCCACCTTCCTTGGTGGGACGGACAGCGATCGTACTTATGGACTGGCCGTCGATCCTTCAAATAACATTGTCATATCAGGGCTCACCTTCTCAAACAACTTTCCTGTGAAAAATCCTGCGCAGCCCTGGCCAAACAACCCAGGTAATCAAAACGCCTTTGTGACAAAGCTCGGGAGATGAGCTTTATAGGGCTATGTAGTAAGCGATAGAATCTTCTTATCACCAAATAAATTATGGCTGCAAAGAAGAGAAGTACGAGAAGCGTCGGAAGAACCCCAATCTTCAAGGAGAGGTAAGAAAAACCCACTGCCGGGAGCAGAATGATTCTCACAACCCTTTTCACGATCTCTCTTGTCCTTATGTAATTCGCTATGGGGGGAGATACTCTGTAGTACCATTTGACGAAAGACCGGCCGACATGGTTCGTCAAGAGGAATTTGTCCCTAAAGTCTCTCAATGTCTTCACAGACGGATCAAGGTATGAGCCGAAAGCCGCGGTTGCAATAAAACAGTTAATAACGCTCCCACTCCCACCACCACTCCAATCCGGGGTGGATGAGCCCTTCATTGATAGAGGAAATGTAATGGTTTCGGCAATAATCGGCGGGTTATAGACTGTAGCTGTCTCGGAATCATCCGTTTCAACCCAGGCGACGAAAATCTCCTGTGCCGTCGCCGTGTTATTTGCCGGATCTACCGTGACTTTAAGATATCCCAACTGCTTTGTTGCTCCGAACTGATACCACACCGGAGGACTATTCGGAGGGATATCAATAAGGTCTGCAAATTTGCCCCCGGCATTACCGACGATGAAATAGGGTATCCCCTCTACTGAATACCTTTGGTAACTATGGGTATGACCCGCGAAATTTGCGCTGATATTATAGGTATGATACAGGTCTTCCCATGGTTTAAGGTCAGGATTATTCGTGGGGCTGAAATAATCCCAGATGGGATGGTGATGTATGGTAAATGTCCCTAACATTGTATTGTCCAACTGTTGCCTGAGCCAGGGTGCCTGACTCGTGGCAAGGGCCAGGGAAGTATGCGGATCATCGCCATTAGCATTATTCGGATCCGGGGAGTTAAGAACGATAAACCGGATGTTGGAACAGTCAAAGGAGTAGTTCAGCGCCCCTTTCGCAGGCACGTCAAATGTCCAATGGTATTGGTCGGCGTTAGTAGGGGGACCATCCGCATGTCCGAGGTTATGATATTCATGGTTCCCGATAGTGTGAAAGATGGGAAATTTCGCAAGCATCCCATCGGCATACTGGAAATAAATGGTCCAATATGCCTCGTAAATCCCACCCTGCGTAATCTCCACCGTCGAGGATAAAAAGCACATCCGTTTCATATTTAGCAATGGCATCTGCCACGTATTTGAATCGTTTCTCCTGAGCATGTGAATCACTGATTACAATAAATGTAAATGGACCGCTGACCGGCATTGTCCGGAACGTGCGGTTGCTGAATACGTCCTTATTGTCTGAAGGTCTCACCCTATAGATATACGAGGTATTCGGTTCAAGGCCGGTGAGTTGTACATGTTGATACTGGGACTTTGTCGGCGATGATATGGTTTTATCAAAGCTGTGGTGAGCGTTGTAATAACTTGAGGTGGCGTATTCTATTGAGCCTGATGCATCGCTCGCCCCCTGCCAGTTAATGATTGCAGAATTTGTAGAGAGTTTTGTTACCCAGGGAGCCCAATAATCCACTGCCCATACCCCGATTGTCGGAACAAGGCAGAAAAGGCAGGAAAGTATCAATGCCAGTAAACAAGTACACGGCTTTACTGATATGTGCGGGATAAAACGTAGCACGAGGCAGGGGGGTTGGCGGGCGTTCCGAGGCAGTAATTCTGCAGCATCAAGGCTTGTAACCAGGCAGTTTCTGCGAGTAAACGTGGCAAACCCCCTTTTTCATACAGTTGTTAATAATTGCTTTATCCTTATCATGCAAGATAGATGTAAAAAATATCAATAATTAACTATTGGGCCGTGCAGACCCCGGTGGACAAAGGGGGAAACTCAATAACCCGGCCAGGCATCGGCGCAACGAACTTATCAGGACTGAGGTATCGTTAGTCGCTTGCGGCTGGAAGGGCGAGATAGGAAGGAGCGCTACCTTGATTAACGAAAAACGTCGTGCGATTTCCTGAAAATGGGGGCTGTATCCTGTATCACCGGCAAAAAAGACGTTCTTCGATGGACCTGAGATGACAAAGCCTCCCCAGAGGGTTTTGTTGCGGTCCCACAAGGTACGTGACGAAAAGTGCTGCGCCGGAACCAGAGTAACTGAGACATCGGGAGATAAGTGTACTGTCTGCCACCAGTCAAGTTCCTCAATGATTGGAATTCCTGTTCCCTGAACAAGCCTGAAGTTGCCAAGGGGTACCAGAGAACGCTGTGCGCCCCTTTTTGCGAGACGCCTCAATGTGGGAAGGTCAAGGTGATCGTAGTGATTATGAGACAATAGGACAACATCAATAGGGGTAAAAGTTCACACAAACGATAAGGCCCTGTTCGTCCATATGTTTAATGCCGCACCAGTAAACCGGCCAGGTCGTGCTGGTAATTTGATAGAACTCATTGCCGACGGGAACGGAATAATTGTGTCCGGAAAAATAGCTCCCCCAGTAAAACCCCTGGAATGTATTATTCGTAAAAAGCTGCGGATAAAGCTGGGTCAAAGAGTCGGATAGAAAACCCAGCATGGAATAGGCCGTTGAAAACGTGTAATAGTTGTTGAACTGTGTCGGCATTGTTCCGAGGTCATAATTCAGGGAGGTATAATCAATGGCCTTTAATGTATTGCTGGAAAATGTAAAGATTTTATAGGCAGGGTTATTGCCAAAATAGGGGGTTATGCCGGGCGTTGTGTCAGCCACATTACCAGGCGACATGATGCGGTATTCGTCCATATGAGTATGGGCGGTGAGTGTATGGGTTATAACGCCCTGATACTTGGAGATTATCTGAAGAAACATTGTCTGGTAAGTCTGATCCCACATCATTGTGGGTTTTGTAATGTGGCCGCGGGCATCAGCAGCCTGGGCCGTTGAATACTTGTCCGCGCCTGGAGGTACATGCATCAGGAGCCATACCTTTTTCCCGCTGGTCTGGGCCGAAGCAAGGGTTGAATCGAACCAGTTGAGCTCTGCGGTTACTGCGTCCGAAGTGGTACCGGCAAAAGAAGGGGAAAACTCGAATGTATTGAGTCCTATCACCATCAGGTTTGTCCCGGCCGGCTCTGCAGAATAATATCCTCCACTTGTGTAGGTGCTTATAAATGTCTGATGATCCACAATGCCGTTCAAAAACAGTGAGTAATACAATTCAGCCGTATGGGATAGAAAACTGTTGTCCGGTCCAAGGCCCCAGTACGAATCGGCATTTCCGAGAGCGAACATGACGGGAATGTTGCCAACAGATGACCGCACCTGCTGCATGAAGAAGGTAACCGTTTTCTTGGTAAAGGCCTTCATGGCAGCAATGTCCTGAGGGGTCGGGGTAGTAACCTTTTTTTGGGTGAAATATTGTTCTGCAAGGTAATGTCCAAGGATATCGCCGGTAAAAATAATGAGCGGGCTGGTTCCCAGGTTCTGTTTTATGCTTGCGAGCGCGAGCATAAGAAGAGGGTAGTTAGTATCGGTCCCCCCTGCCGAAGGCACTGTTATGCCCGATTTCTGAAAAATACCCGCCCACTGGCTCGCATCTGCAGCGTCAAGCGCCTGAAAAAGAGGTCCAGTCACGTTGTATAAAGGATTGAAATGAACATCCGAGAAAACAACTACTGTGAAGCTGTTGTCGGGGGTGGCAGTGATGGTATCGGACCCGCCGCCGCTGCAGATAATTGTGAGCCCGCCACAAAGTATCAATGCAAATAGAGCAATACCCTTAATAAGTCTCTTTTGTTCCTTCATGGCAATTCTTCCTTATTGAAATGATTTCTGCACAGGCAAAGGCTGATAAAGAGCCCAGGGTTATGCCTATTAAATCTTCTATGGCAAAGGTGCCTTTCAGGAAGAAATCCCTCATGTTTTCCAGTATTGGAATTGAACTGAACCACTGCGGGATAAGTTTTATAAAGATGATCTTGTATTTCTGGCCCATTTCAAAGAGTATGTTTAATAGAAAGAAGATGAGACATATGAACGCCCTGGACTTCCTTGTATTCGATAAAAGACCTATG
>PNOM01000048.1 GCA_013824835.1 Syntrophus sp. (in: bacteria)
AGTGTTTGCTGGAAAATCATTGCCCGGAAAGGGCAATGCGAAACCCATAAAAATCACTCCGGTAGCCCGGATCGCTCCAGAGCCGGAACGCTGTGCGGACGAACCGCGGTCTGTCGAACCAGCAGCCGCCGCGGAGGACTCGTTGATCCCCAATAGAGGGGCCCTGGGGGTTGTCTTCAGGGCTGTTTTTGTAATAGTTTTCATCATACCAGTCCTGGCACCATTCCCAGACATTACCGGACATATCGTAGAGGTTGAGGGAGTTGGGTTTTTTCTGCCCTACTGGATGGGTTGTCCCGACTGAGATATTATAGTTGCACCATCCATAGTCATCGGGTTTACCATTTGTCCCTGCGTACCTTTCCTTCTTTCCTCCACCCCGGGCTGCATACTCCCATTCTGCCTCAGTGGGAAAGCGGTAGGATTTGCCGGTTTTCCGGGTCAGTTGTTGAATGAATTCCTGGGCGTTGTACCAGGAGATATTTTCTACAGGATAGTCATCTCCTTTCTTGACATGGGAGGGGTTATTTCCCATGATGACCTCCCACTGTCCCTGGGTAATTTCATACTTTCCCATGTAAAAGTCATTGACAATGACACGGTGAACGGGTTTTTCGTTGTTATCCCCATCCCCGAAGGTGTCGCCCATATCAAAGGCACCTCCCTTGACCAAAATGACTTCAATGGCAGGGTCGGCATCGGGGTCGGGTTCAGTATATTGCATCTCGGCATTCTTGAGGGTTTGGTATGCCCGGTTGATCTCCTGCATCTTCTTTGTTGCCTTTTTCTGCAGCCGGGAGTCATCCGGAAATCGATCCGGATGCCATACGCGGGCCAAATCCCAATAAGCCTGCCTGATTTGTTTAGGGGAAACGTTCTGTTCTAAACCAAGAATTTTATAACAATGGGATAAATTGTTCATGATAATGCCTGAGGCCCAATCCGAAAAGTTTGAAATAAGCCAATACTAAAAAATGAGGATTTCAGATTATATGTACCGCTGAATTGTATTGCCCGAAGGGGTTCAAGAACTTTCTTTCGCATGTATCATCTTCAACCCATATTCCATCTACGACAAACTTGTACTCGTGGGTACCGGGCGCAAGATATAATGCTTTCTGCCATACACCAATCTTGCTGCGCTTCAAAGAATGCCGGGAAGGATCCCAGTTATTAAAACTTCCTGCAAGAAAAACCTGTTGAGCCAGGGGGGCGAGGATCTTGAAAGTGACCCGTGTTTTCTTGCTTTCCGAAGCCATATATCCTCCTCTTCAGTGGTATGCATAACGTATTTACAGCTTCTATACACTGCTTCTAATGCTGTTTCATGACCCTGTTCTGCATAGTCTAAGTTTTTTCCTATGATGATGTCAAATTTTTGGACAACATCTCTGAACAGGCCATTGACACACAAAACATTTCATCTTATGCTTTTTCAAAATCATATGGATAATTATCAGAGATTTGTTTGGGAAGAGAGGCTGGAAGCAGGATGAATTATTGCAAAATGATAAATCGTAGATTGGTATACATATGCCTTAACCTTATCAGCGTTGTTATTCTGCTGGGTGGATTGGGCAGTGCGATCCTGATTTATCAGACCGCAGAAAATGATTCGAACAGTGCTTTGGGTTATGAAAAAGGATATGAATCAATGTATCCGGTTATGCCCCAGGATTCAAAGAAGCATTTACGGAATTTGGAACTTTACGGCGGAAAGGCAAATGTGCTTATGACTCAGTTAAGGCTTTGGCTTGTCGGATTATGGCAGGGGAAATCACTCGCGTTCATGGTAGCCTTTTTTGCCATTTTACTTTCCTTTGGGGTTTTCTATGCTGCCAATCACTTGCCATACCCCTTAAAACCAGATGTCAGCAGCAAAAATAATAGGTACGGAACCGACTAAAAAGTATAATGACAATTAATAATTTCGTAAACAGTCATTGCGAGCAGATTACCCTGGCCACTCCGCTCTCAATGTTGTCAATGGAAGAAACTCTCTGTTGTCAATGGAAGAAACTCTCTGTTGTCAATGGAAGAAACTCTCTGGCAGTCATCGCGAGGAGGCCCAGGCCGACGTGGCGATCTCAGATCAGATTGCCGCGCTTCGCTCGCAATGACAAAACGCCGTACTTGCCGGCGCTCGTTCGCAATGACAAACGGGGAAGTCTCTAAGGAGAAGCGAGCGGGCCGAAGCCCGGAGCGAAGCGTGGGGGACGCGGCAATCTACGTCCATTTTTATTGAGCATTGCTGGGAAAACCCCTTCCCCTTTCAATAAAAATGGTGTTTAATTAAAGTATGGTTGCCCCTCCACGCAAATCAGCCACAATCATCCTTGTGCGGGATCGCAGAGAGGAAGGTTTTGAGGTGTTTCTCCTTAAACGTTCCATGGAAAGCAATTTTATGGCAGGAAACTATGTCTATCCCGGAGGTAGGGTTGATAAGGGGGATTATGACCCGGAAATCAGCCTGTTGTGCAGTGATGGAATGGATATTCCCCTTGACCAGGAGCGTCTTGTCTTAAGAATTGCAGGGATAAGGGAACTCTATGAAGAGGCAGGAATTATTCTTGCTGTTGATCGATCGGGGAATGACCTCAGCTTGGACAATAAGGCAGTAAGGATGCGGTTTAAGGGATACAGACATGCGCTCCTTGAGGGGCAGATCAGCCTTCTCGGTATTGCAGAAAAAGAGGGCCTTCTCCTTAATACAAAGGCCCTTTATCGCTTTGCCCACTGGATTACACCGGAAGGGAGACCTGTACGTTTTGATACCCACTTCTATTATGCCCACCTGCCTCCCGGCCAGGTGGCAATGGCCGATCAGAGGGAGACAACCGACGGGCTCTGGATATCCCCGGAGCAGGCACTGTACAATAACCTGAAAGGCGAAATGGTTTTGAGTCCCCCAACCTTAAAGACCCTTGAAGATATGGCCCGATACAATTCAGCGGAAGAACTCATCAGTTCCTGCGCTGACAAGGATATACCTGTTGTGGTGCCTGTACTTGTCCAGACTGAGGAGTACGGTTTTGTAGTCTTCCCATGGGACCCGGAATATGGGGATGCTGCGAAGGGTAATATTACGTATCCATTAGACCATGGTGCGTTGACCATGCCCGGAGAAATGACAACCCGTGTAATCTTTAAAGACGGCCGCAGTATTCCCTATTGCAGGAAGGGTCCTTTGCATAAATGACTTGACAAATGCATGATTGCCAAGTAATCATATGAATGATTTATAAAATATCAATTATCAACCATAAAGGAGGTGTTTGCATGAAAAAAGCGGTATTGATTGTTGCCTGTTTGTTTATGCTGTCTGTAACGGCTCCCGGTTTTGTGACCCTTGTTGGCTGCAATTGGTCTTCTGACGCCTTTGCCCAGGACATCAGATCGGAAACGAAAAAGAAACAGGATGAGGCCAAGGCAAAGGGCGAGGCAAGATCAAAAGGCTACAAAAAGGGTAAGGGCGGAAGTCCGAAGGACGACGGGTACAAAGATATGGATGACGATCAGCGGGAAGCCTACAAAAAAGGCTACAAAAAAGGCCAGTAGCGCTTTATTGGAGCACTTCCGGAGCAGTACAGCACTATAGAACATCAAGCCGGGGCCAAGCCGGTCCAAGTGTGAAGAAACTGAAGCACTTTAGGACGGTTTGGCCCCGATTATTTTTCGTCTTCAACCCGTCATGATTCGGTGATGCCGGAAAATGCAAAAAGGTTTGCAGCTTTTACACCTGCCCGCCGCGGTTCCTATTCCGCAAAGTTTACTGTGCCGGTGTTCCCGCTGTTTTAAAATCAGGCATAACAGTAAGGGTCAGGCAGTTCCTGCCTTCATGCCGTATATAATCTACATTGCGGATCAGTTTTTTCATAACACGAACAGAGGGTCTCTCCTGCTCGGGGAGGCTGCCGGAAATAAAGGAATCCCCTCCGAGAAGCATATTGAAAGGCTTCCCTCCATCCGAGATTTCTAATATAAGCCTTCCCCGTTCGTCAGCCTTGCCCGTGATGGTCACTTCCAGTTCCCCCTCCTGGTGCATAAAACGGATCATATTATCGAGGGCTTCATAGACAGCGGATTCTATCTCCCGTATCCTGTTGGCGCTCTGCCCATGTTCTTTCCCGCAAGAAGAGACAAATTGAATAAAAAGCGGAATGGTATCAGCCGATAGGGCGTGTTGCATTTCTCCAAGAACCTTCATGTTAAATCTCCTCTAAATATTTCATATTGAGTGGCCTTCATCTGTTGCTGGCTGCCCTCAATATTTAATCAAATCAATTCTGGTCAACGTGACCCGGGCAGATACCCTTGGTGCGTTTGCCATGTGCCAGGCTGTGTACTGTTCTATGAACTTGTTCTCTCCGGACATTCCGTCTACAGGCAGTATCACCTGAAGCCCCCTTAAGGCCGCGCTGCTTGCGGTATAGAGCACTGCCCCGTGAGCTGCGGTCCCGGTAACAATAACGGTCTTGATGTCTTTTTCCTTCAGGATTTTATCAAGGTCTGTACCCATAAACTTGTCGGGCCCGGATATGACGATGGGTTCCCCTGACAAGGGGGCAAGCTCCTTTGCAATATCTCCCGGTGTTGCACCTGCGGACAGGCTATATACTACATACACGCCTTTTATCCGGGCATCTCTGAGGAGTTTTGAAATCTTGGGGATGGATGCAATACAGCGGGGGCGCCGCTCAGGGTTGCATGTTTGTGAATTGAAGTCGAGGAGGAGGAGCGCTGTTGTCGCCCGATCGATTGTTATCCCCTTCAGCTCAGGCGGGGGCGGTGTCTTCACTGTTGTCCATTCGTCTACAATCGTCTGGGCAGAAAGGGAGGACTGGGAGGCAAAAAGAGAGGCTGCCGCGAAAAATAGACATATAAGGATGAAAACCATGGATTGCCTGTTCATTCGTGTCATTGCTATCTCCTCCTCTGAAATGGTCAGGGGTGTAAACTGTTGCCCCCTGTCTGTTCTGAGGGCATTATAGAACATGACCGGGCTACTGTCAATGAGGGCTGGAGGAATAAAATATGCCCCCGGCAAAACTGACGGATGACTTCCCATCACACCACTGGTCATAACCGACAATCCTGCATTGACTGTGTTCAAGAAGGCGGAGCTGTATGAATATGGGCGTGAGACCGCATATCCGTCTTTGATCCGCCTCTGACTGGATCTCCCTGAAAAAACCTTCTCCATCAACGTTTTTAATGTGGATGATTATGGATTCATCCTTTTCTTTTGATTTGGCAAGGGTTTCCTGGTCAAGGGTGTATTTGTCGCCGAATTGACTCCCTATGTGGGCAAGATCAGCCCCTGATATAATGAGATAAGGCTTCCCGTATGCCTTAAGGACCTCTTTAAGGCCTTCTATAGACGCCGTTAATTCATCCTCATCAAGACCCTTTTCCCCTGCAATGTGCTGGTGCATGGAACCGGTGAGAATAGGCAAAATTTCAAAAGGCGCTCCTGCTGCCATAAACTGCAACATAGGCAATTGCAGCTCTATGGAGTGTTCCCCCCTGTGGGGCCACTCATTAATAGACTCCTCGAGTGCCTTGTTCGCCCTGATCAGTCCGATAAGTTCGGGGGAATGAGGAATTACGCCGAGGGGGGTCGAAAAGTCTTTCAGGGAGATGTTCAATAATTTGTCTGTGTTGTTATGGGAAGTCCCTAAAAGAACGATAAGAGGCATATTCACATTCTTCAGGTATCGGTATGTTGCCCTGTAGACTGCCTTGCCCCGCCCGTAATCGATGTGGGGGGCAAGGATACCGGTTATCTCTTCGTCAATCTTCACATCTTCCGCCTCTGTATCTGCACTCTCAGAGAATATCCCGTCAAGAAAGGCAAGGAGATCGTGCGTTTCAGCCGGGTAGGCGCTGCCGGCGCAACATGGTATCCGTACTGCTGCCCGGTTGTACTCTTCCTTTAGCGCCGTGAAATGACGGGTGAATTTATCGCTCATAAGGAACAGATTTGAATCCATGGCAACGACGAACTGCTGAATCTGCTCTATGCGGATCAGCTCCCCGGAGGCCTTCATATATGCTGCCTGGATATCTGCCACGGTCCTTGTCCCATCCATCATGGAGAGGAGAAAGGCGGCGTTCTTCGATACCACAAGGGACTTTTCTGCAATGCCTTCCGTGTCCCGGAGAAGTATCATCTCGCTTCCCTCGTGAAGGATGGGAAGGGCCTCAATCCAGCGCAGTATCGGTTTTTCCATTGAGTGTAAACCTCCATTTGCAAAAAAGATCCGGGGGATGATCTGGCGGGGCCGGAAGACATTCAACCTTTATCCCCGTGTCTATATTCATCAACACCTCTTGAGGTATTAACCTAACCCGCCATTTCAGCAGGTGTCAAGGCCTAAGAGAACCGGGCCGTAAGCCATCAATTTCTTTCCGGTTCAGTTAAAAGCTCAGTATTACTTCTCATATCTTCTGGTCGGCATCGCTGGTTGTTTAAGCCATCAGCTATGGTAAGATAATAAATTAATATACTTGGACGGCTCCCGGCATGGAAGCGAAAACTTGATCTGCACCGTTCTGCTTGCCTCGGTCCTCCAATGTATCTTGATACACCTTCGGTCTACGAGGCTTCACAGCCCGATGCACCTGAAGCCTTCTTCCCCTGCCGGGAGCCACTCCATCCGGCATCAATACGATATCTTAGGATGCCGGAATATACTGCACAATAAAGAACCTTAGAAACAGATTCAATGATGCCGACCGGAAGATACAGTGAATAATCATGCGGCCTTTAACTGAACCGAAGAGGATTGTAATATCCATAATGACATGATAGAATGGAAAAATGATTATAAAGGGTTCAATGTATAGTAAAGGAAGGAGCGGTTGCAATGTCTGACGGACCGCAGGGCCTTACGGTACTTATACTCACAGCAGTATTCATAGGTTTCTTCCATACCCTGGTCGGGCCTGATCACTATATTCCTTTTACGGTCATGGCCCGGGCAAGGAAATGGACCATGGTCAAGACGGCATGGGTAACAGTCCTCTGCGGTATCGGCCATATACTCAGTTCGGTTATTCTCGGTTTAGTCGGTATTGCCCTTGGTATTGCCGTTACAAAACTGGAGGCAGTAGAATCCTTTCGTGCAAATCTCGCAGGGTGGGCCCTTATTCTCTTCGGCCTCCTCTATTTCATATGGGGGCTCCGGAGGGCTTTGCGGAACAGGCCTCACACTCACCGGCATTTTCATAAAGACGATGACCATACCCATACCCACGTGCACCATGAGGAGCATGTTCATGTCCATGTCAAAGAAGGTCAGACAAAACTTACCCCATGGGTCCTCTTTACAATCTTCATTTTCGGTCCCTGTGAACCATTGATACCTGTATTGATGTATCCTGCTGCCCGGGGCAGCCTCATGGACGTCATCTGGGTAACCATTGCCTTTGGTATTGCGACTATTATGACTATGCTTGGTATGGTCCTCATCACCTCTCTTGGAGTAAGCTTTATACCCTCAGGCCGCCTGGAACGATACAGTCATGCCCTTGCAGGGGCAACAATCTGTATCTGTGGGATAGCAGTGCAGTTTTTAGGTGTCTGATCCAAGATTTATACACTTCGTCCTTGACATATCTGTTCTAAAAATTTAAATATGATTAAGGTTTATTAATAAATAACTAAGAGGGAGGGTAACAGGTATGAAAAAAGTCTTAATGTTTGCTCTTGCATTACTCATCACCGTTTCTTTTGTAGCAACTGGTTTTGCCCAGGATAAGGCAAAAGCACCTGAAAAAGCCGCAGCAGCAGCGCCCGAGAAGGCAAAAGCCCCGGAAAAAGCAGCCGCACCTGAAAAGGCAGCAGCGCCCGAGAAGGCAGCAGCGCCGGATAAACCCTCAAAACCAAAAGCAAAACCGAGAGTAGGTTTTGTCGGTATGGTCACGATGGTTGATCTTGCAGCAAAAGAGCTTGCGGTAAAAGGCAAGAAAGATGCAGTTACCTTTGATTTGTCCAATGCAACCTTCAAAGGCTACAAGAAGGCTGAAGAGATTCAGGCCGGCGACAAGGTGCTCGTAAAGTATGTGCAGGATGGCGTCAAGGTAGAGAAGATCGCAGGTAAAAAGGCGGACAAACCCGCCAAGGCAGCCAAGGCAGCCAAACCGGCAAAGGCCAAAAAGGCATCATTCAAAGATGTAGACAAGAACAGCGACGGCAAGGTTACGATTGAAGAGCTTATCGTGGTTTTTGTCAATATCACCCCGGAACAGTTCAAGGCCCTTGACAAGAACAGCGACGGCGCCCTTGATCAAAAAGAGTTCAAGGCTGTGAAGTAAGCATTTTATCAGAAGTAGTTTCTTTGCACATTCATCCCCGCCTTCTATGGAGGCGGGGATTTTGCTTTGTGTGTGCCCGGCAGGGCCTATTGATTCGTTCATTGACAGCATCATCCTCCCCAATGTAAGATATGGACGTCTGAAATTATCCCTCGAAGACGAGCAGAGAAAACTGCAAAGTATAAGAAGGTCGGTAAATTGGCGTAAATCATGATAACAGTCACAGGACTTACCAAAACATATGGGCTTCAGACCCTCTTTGAAAACGTCTCCTTTACCGTAGGGACGGGAGAAAGGGTAGGGCTTGTGGGCAGGAACGGGAGCGGCAAAACGACCCTTTTCCGCCTGTTTCTCGGTGAAGAAGAGTATGACTCGGGCAGCATTCATATTTCAAAGAACTACACGATCGGTCATCTCTCCCAGCACATCTCCTTTACACGGGGGACCGTTCTGAAAGAGGCATGTATCAACCTCAAGGCTGATGAAGACGGGAGTGATACCACCTATAGGGCAAAGGAGATCCTCCTTGGACTGGGTTTCTCGCAGAGCGATTTTAACCGCAGTCCCATGGAGCTTTCAGGGGGTTATCAGATCAGACTGAACCTTGCAAGGCTTCTCGCATCTGAGCCGGAGATGCTCCTCCTTGATGAGCCGACCAATTATCTGGATATTCTTTCAGTGCGCTGGCTCACCAGATTTCTCTGCGGCTGGAAACACGAGCTGGTTCTCATCACCCATGACCGCATCTTTATGGATAGTGTGACCACTCATACAATGGTGATCCACCGTTTTAAACTGAGGAAAATGGAAGGTCCGACTGATAAGCTCTACCAGCAGATTTTGCAGGATGAAGAGGTGTATGAGCAAGCCCGCATACACGAAGAGAAGAAGAGGAAAGAGATAGAACAGTTTATCAACAGGTTCAGGGCACAGGCAACAAAGGCCCGGTCAGTTCAGTCCAAAATCAAGCTTCTCGGGAAAAAGGAGAGGCGTGTGAAACTGAGTGAGGAACGGAACCTCGATTTTGAATTCCGGTCAGCCCCTTTTCACGGGAAGTGGTTTCTTGATGCCAAAAGCCTATCTTTTTCTTTTGATCCTGCTGGGCCACCCCTAATTAACAGCCTCTCCCTTTCTATTGGAAAAAAGGACCGGATAGGGATTATCGGTAAAAACGGCAAGGGAAAAACAACGCTTTTAAACCTCCTTGCAGGGGAGATGGGGCCTACTGCCGGTTCTATAATCCCTCACGAGAATCTGAAATTGGGGTATTTCGGTCAGACAAATATCGACCGCCTGAATCCGCTGAATACTGTGGAGGAAGAGATCGGATCTGTTTTCCATGACGGCAGCTATGGTGCAATCCGTACTATGTGCGGGATAATGATGTTTGACGGGGACCGGGCGCTAAAAAAGATCAGTGTTCTTTCAGGGGGAGAGAAAAGCCGGGTATTGCTCGGGAAGATGCTTGTCAGCCCAGCTAATCTTCTCCTCCTCGATGAACCAACCAACCACCTCGACATGGAATCTATCGATTCTCTTGTAGAGGCAATTGAGGCATTTAACGGCGCTGTGCTCATTGCAACCCACAGCGAACTGATTCTTCACGCTCTGGTGACAAAACTGATAGTCTTCGACAGAGGTGAAGTGTCAGTATTTGAAGGTTCTTATCAGGATTTTCTCGACCGCATAGGCTGGGAAACCGAGGATATCGGGGACAAGGCGTCTGTTCAGGAAGGGGTTGGAAAAGGGAAGGGTATTGAAAAGAAGGAATTGAGACGGCTAAAGGCGGACATTATTACAGATCGTTCCAGGGTGTGCGCTCCCCTGAAGGAACGTATTAACAGTCTTGAAAACAGGATTATCCGCATTGAAAAGCAGATGGAGGATGAGAACCGGACCCTCCTCAAGGCCTCTCAGGACGGGGATAGCAAAACGATCGTTGCCCTGTCTATGTCTATCCACAATGCAAAAAAAGAGATTGATGCTGCCTTCGAAGAACTGGAAATAGCCTCCACGGAGCACTATGAAAGGGCAGAGGAATTTGAAGAGAGGCTCAAAGAGCTCGACCGGATGGACCTTTAATGAGCTGACCGGCCCTTGATTGCCGGTGATATATGCATTATCTTTTATGCTACGGCAATTAACTGAAACAATAAAAGGCGGGAAAATCATTGTATGGATACCATGGTTCCTTATGAAAAGCTGCACCAGCTACAGGAGAAAATCGGCATCAGTCCGCAGGACCTGGATACCCTTGATCCCTTGAGGGATATGTTCGTAGCCAGAAAGCATGATTTTGCCGATTATTTCTATGATGTATTTTATAGTATCCCTGAAGCACGGATCGTGCTCAATAATGAGAGAGAACCCGGTCTTCTTAAGAGGGCCTGGGCAGCATGGTATGAATCGTTTTTCAGCGCGAAACTGGACAGGGGTTTTCTCGCATACCTCTGGAAAATCGGGATACGGCATGTAGAGGTAAACCTTGACCACCGTTTTACAAACCTCGGTTTTTCAATTATCAGGCAATTCTGTCACAACCTTATATTGGCTGAGGTTGACCCTGCCGGGTCAGGGAGGATTCTCTCTATTTTCGACAAACTCCTGGACCTCTGTCTCCTCGTTGAGACAAATGCATTTATCGAAAATACCACCCGTTGCGATCTTCAGGTTATTCAGGAGGTTGCCGACAGGGTAAGAAACCCGGCTTTGGTAATAGGCGGGAACATAAAAAGATTGCAGAATCAGGTGGAAAAGGGGAGCAGGGAGTATAAGGTGTATGAAATGCTGATGCTGGAAAACCAGCGGCTCGAAAGCATGGTCCGGGACATAAATGGTTACATGAACATATTCGGTCAGGATCCTCAGTTCCAGGCATTAGAGCTCGTTGATACAATCATGGCAGCCCTTAAGCGGCTTCAGGATACTAAGGCATTTCTACACATTAAAGTAGATATTGACCTTGATCCCTGTGTGCCCCGGGTAATGGGTGACTCCAATGAGATCGAATATCTGTTTTATTGCCTGATTCAGAATGGCATGGATGCAGCGGACCCCCTCAATCCCTATGTAAAGATCAGCTCAGGCAGGGAGTATGCGGCGCCCCATCATGTTCAGATCGAAATATTCAATACCGGTGTTGCCCCGGCCCCGGAAGAGATTGAAAGACTTTTTTCGCCCTTCTTTTCGACAAAAACAGCAGGGACAGGATTAGGTCTTCCTGTGGCCAGATTGATTGCCCGGAAGCACTACGGCACACTCTACATGGAGCCTGTTCCCGGAAAAGGCACCCGAGTGATCGCAACCCTTCCCATGCCGGACTGAACCTGTGGAATATATGGTTTTTTCTCAGGTCTGAGGTTAAGCAGGATCAGTGACCTTCCTTATTGGATCATATAAGGCCCCATGTATTGATTTATCATAAAGGTCATAAGTTAACCGGTCTTCCCCTGACAGGGAGAAGGTGAGACCTTTATTTAGCGCGTGGCGCGGTAATTGAGGATGCTTATAAATGCCTCATCATCAAGGAATTCATCATAGCTTAATTCTTTTGTAACCATGCTGCTGCCGCAATAGGGACAAAAATTGTTCGGAACTTCTCCGTCAAGGAATAGGTAGCCGCACAAATCGCATGTATATTCATCGGGTATTTTCAATACTTTTCCTCCTCGCTTCCCTGCACACCGGGTCTTCCATACATTTTACGTGAATAATGCACCCGGTCCTGTACTTACAAAAATCCTGTGCATGGGGACATGACATATTTGCAATATCCACTTTTTCCATGTATTTCCGGCAAAAGAAGACAGTTTCAACCGCCATGATACTATCTTACCACATATTTGAAAAATATGCACAAATACAATCAAGGCTCAAGGAAAGGAATTCATCGGCTGCAGGATATGGAGCTCACCCGCGATCAGTTGTCGACAAAGATGTTATTTCCAGACCAGCGTGCCCTGGAGGTTCCCGGCATGCCTTGATAATCCTTTAAAAAGGCAGTATATTACTTAAACATGATCAGGGCAGGAGGCACTTAATGAACCGGACAAAGACGTTTTTTCTCATGGTAGTTCTTACTGTTATCTTTGTATTCCTGGGGGGTCTCATAGGAGGCACGGCAGGTGCCCAGTTTGCATTTCTCATCGCCCTTGTAATGAACTTCGTGAGTTACTGGTTCTGTGACAAGATAGTCCTTCGCATGTACGGGGCACAGCAGGTTGGCGAGGCTGAGGCGCCGCAGCTCTACAGGATCGTGGCAGCCCTTTCCCAGAAGGCGGCTGTCCCCATGCCGAGGATATATATGATCGAGAGCGACAGTCCCAATGCCTTTGCAACAGGCCGTGATCCTGCGCACGGTGTGGTCGCGGTCACTACAGGCATCATGCGCATATTGACGCTCCAGGAGCTTGAAGGGGTCCTCGCCCATGAGATGTCCCATATAAAACATCGGGACATACTCATACAATCCGTAGCGGCAACCCTTGCAGGGGCAATCACCATGATCGCCAATATGGCCCGCTTTACTGCGTTCTTCAGCGGAGGGAGCAGCAGCGATAACGAGGGGAGCAGCAATATTTTCAGCGTGATCATCTTCTCCATAATTGCAACCTTTGCCGCCATGCTCATACAGCTTGCCATTTCAAGGTCGAGAGAGTACCTTGCGGATGACGGAGGGGCAGCCCTTACAGGAAACCCGCTTTTTCTCGCAGGGGCATTAAGGAAGCTAAACATGGGTGTTGCCCGCAATCCCATGAATAATGCAAACCCCTCCACCGCGCCCCTCTTTATTGTGAATCCCTTTACCGCAAAGGGCGTGCTTTCCCTCTTCAGCACCCATCCTCCCATAGAAGAAAGGATCAAGAGGTTGGAGGCAATGGCTTATCGAAGATAAATTCGGAAACACCTTACGATCCATTTCAATAGAAATCATAGAACGTGTAGAAGCAGGCGCCTTCCTTGACGAGACGATAGATGCCTGCTTTGTGCGCTATAAGCTCGCAGAATCAAAGAAGGGCCTTGTTTATCAGATCGTTTCAGGGGTAGTCCGTTGGAAGGGATATCTTGACTGGGTCCTCTTAAGCCTTGTCCGGAAGGGCGTAAAAGCAGATATGCGTTACCTCCTCTGGATAAGCTTCTATCAAATTGCCTTTATGAAAAAGGCCCATTACCATGTAGTCAAAGAAGCGGTAGAATACGCAAAAGGCCTGAAAGGCGTAAAGGTGGCAAATTTCATCAACGCAGTGCTCCGAAGGTTCATTGCTGAAAAGGATCAGATGCCACTTCCTGCCAATCCTGTACACAGCCTTTCCATCACCCATTCCTTTCCCGAATGGCTTATCAGTAGATGGCTCGCACGGTTCGGCCTGGGAGAGACAGAACGGCTTTGCGCTACCCTCAATACCACGCCGGGGTTTACAATCAGGATAAATCCCGACAGGATATCCCGGGAAGAGGCTGTCAGGCATCTTGAGGCAATAGGTATCACCACGGGGAAAGGTATCCTTATTGATTCCGCGATCCGTGTAGATAAGCTGGGCCCCATCCTGAATGACCCCCTTTTTAAGGAGCGCTCCATCTTTGTCCAGGATGAGACATCACAGCTTGTGGCCATGGCCTTAAACCCCCGGAAAGGCGACCTGATCCTTGACGCCTGTGCGGGTCTTGGAACCAAGACGGCCCAGATGAGGGAGCTATCGCCGGACGCTACCCTTGTTGCCATGGATACCCATATGGGACGGCTCGGGCGCATGGAAAAAAAAACAAACCTTGTGCAGGGAGATGTCCTCAAGGCCCCCTTCAGAAAGGGGTTTTTTGATACGATCCTTCTTGATGCGCCCTGTTCATCCCTCGGGATCATCCGGAAACACCCTGAGATCAAATGGAGTAGAAAGGAGAAGGATATTATTGCGTCCGCCCATTATCAGTTAGACTTGTTGCAGAGTCTATGGGATAATCTTAAAAAAGGCGGCTCCATGATTTACAGCGTCTGTTCTTTTGAGCCGGAGGAGACTGTGGGCGTCATAGAACAATTCGGAAAGAAACAGGAGTTTCTCCTTGAAAATCCTCTCCCCTTCATGATTAATAAGGAATATTTCCTCTCTCTGCCCCATGAAACGGGCATGGACGGATTTTTCATTGCAAGGCTGAAGAAGATATGAGATTGATAAGAGTTATCTTCTATCTGATAGCGCCCATAGCGGTTTTCATTATATCTTCATACTTTACCGTCAGTATCCTTCTCAAAACAGGCGAGACCGTGATATGTCCTGATGTAAGGGGGCAGAAGGTGGAAGACGCAAAACGCTTCGTGGAGAGTAAGGGTCTTTCCCTTGTGGTACTCAGGCATGAAACCCGTAATGATGTTCCCTATGGATATATTACCGTACAGAAACCAGAGGCAAGTATCACGATCAGGAAGGGTCGCGTGGTCAATGTCCTCGTGTCAGACGGACCCCGGCAGGTCGAGTTGCCCATACTCGCTAACGAACCCCTCAGGGAGGCCGAGGCCAAGCTCAAGGAAAAACAGATAATGATCGAGAAAATCATCTATGTACCCGGCAAAAAGGCAGGAAGGGTTTTTGCCCAGATGCCTGCGGGAGGATCGAAGGCGCTTGAGGGAAGCAGTGTGATCCTTTTTGCAGGGAGTGACCCCAAGACGTATTTCCTCATGCCTGATACAAAGGATGCAGATATCTTATCCCTCTCAGCGGAGATGGACAGTAAAGGGATCAAGCACAAAATCGCCTATGGCCAGGGAGACCCTCTTTTGCCAGGGTCCGGATCAAAAAAGACTGCCATAGCGCCGAAAACAATCTTCAGCCGGGAAGAGGAAATTATGTTGAATGCGAATGGAGGATAATATGAAAAAAACCCTGATAGCACCTTCCATCCTGTCCTGTAAATTTTCCAAACTGGGACAGGAAATAAAAGACGTTGAAAAGGCAGGGGCGGACCTTATCCATATAGATGTCATGGATGGTCATTTTGTGCCCAATATTACCATAGGCCCCCTAATTGTCGAGGCGGTCAAAGGCGTTTCGTCCATCCCCCTCGACGTGCACCTCATGATAGAGCATCCCGAGAGGTATGTGAATGACTTCATTAAGGCCGGGGCAGACATCATTACCCTCCACATAGAGACGGACAGCCATATCTTCAGGACCATAGACGAGATAAAGTCCTTTGGAAAAAAGGCCGGGGTCTCCCTTAACCCTTCTACCCCTGAGAGTACCCTGAAATATATTATTAATGTGGTTGATATGGTCCTCATCATGACGGTCAATCCCGGCTTCGGCGGCCAGAAATATATCTCCTCCATGGAACAGAAGATTGAAAAAACAAGGGAGATGATAGAAGAGACCGGGCGGGTCATCGACCTTGAGGTTGACGGTGGCGTCAAGGCCCAGAATGCGAAAAGGGTCGTAGATGCGGGCGCCAACATCATCGTTATGGGCACAGAGGTGTTCCATGCGGAAGACTATGGGAAGAAGATACGGGAGATCAGGAAATTGATAGAAGGCTAAAGGCGTGGAGCTCACAAAACAGAAGACCTACAAAAAGGTTTTTGACATGGCCTGCGCTGACCTCCTTCGCCTGGATTTACAGGAGCAGTCCCGTAAAGGAGATATCCGTTACGAGGAAAAAGGGCGAAGCATCTCCCTTGAAATCCCCTTCTTTGATGAGAATATCCTTCTCACAATACCGGAATTCTCCTTCACAAGCTCCCGCAAGGGCGCTACCGTGAACCTCGTCACAAAGATCATTATTTTACATTACATAGTCCACGCTTCAGGCATACCCCTTCATACTGAACAGATATCCTATGAAGACATCGGGCCCGGAGCAAGGCATTACCTGCCTGTGTTCGAGAAAAGGGTGGCAAAACCCCTGGTTACTGCATTCGGATTCAACAGGGATGCCTTTCTTGAAGCAGGGATTGCCCTTGGGGCACAGGAAGAGGTATACGGGAGCGCATCCTTTACCCTCAATGCCCTCCCGCGGATCCCTGTTACCTTTATCCTGTGGGAAGGGGACGAGGAATTCCCCCCTTCAATAAAAATCCTCTTTAATCCCACGATTGCCGGGTATCTTCCCCTTGAAGATATCGTCGTTACATCAAAGCTTGCTGCTACAAGAATCATCAGGGCAGCACGGCTCAAATATGCTGAGGAGGTAATAGAATGATATTCCGACAGTTTAATTTTGATGGATGCCTTTCTTACATTGTTGCCTGCAAAGACGAACGGATAGGAGCGATTATTGACCCTTCTCACGACATAGACCCCTATCTTGCCTTTGTAAAGGAGCATCACCTGAATATCCTTTATGTGATTGATACCCATACCCATGTGGACCATATCTCCCTTTCCCCGGAACTCGCAGGGCCCCTTGACGCTCAAACGGTCATGTGCCGGAACACACCTATGCAGCGGGAGATCGGGCCCGGGATAAAGGATCTCTTTGGCGCAACAACCCGCGAGCACCGCGAGCATGAGGGGGAGGCTTCGCGGGCCGGGGTACCCACCCAGCAGGTGGGTCGCGTGGAGGGGGCGACGCAAGCCCCTGGTATTGAAAAGATCATAGAAGAGAATGCCGGAAAACGTATTGACATCTATCTAGATGAAAAGGAACGCCTCCCCCTGGGCAGTATTTTTCTCAAGACGATCTTTACTCCTGGCCATACAAAGGACTCCATGTGTCTCCTCTCGAACGACAGGATCTTTACGGGAGATACCCTGCTTATCGGCCAGTGCGGGAGGACCGACCTGCCCGGAGGGGATTCCCTGGATATGTACGAAACCCTTTTCAAGAAGCTTGCCGGCCTCTCAAATGACCTTATCATCTATCCTGCCCACGATTACAAGGGAAATATCAACTCCGCGATGGGGTATGAGCGGGTTAATAATATCTGCCTTAAAGACAAAAGGACGCCTGAAGAGTTTGCATCTTTCCTGAAGGGGCTTTTCCCGCCCTTAAGTGCTGACGGGGGCAAGCTCCAGTGCGGATTAACCATGGACAAGGAGCCTGCGCCTGCAGGCGGGGCTGAGGACCAGTTAAATCCCCTTATGAAGGGCTTCTGTGTTTCCATGGAAGAGTACCTCCGGACGCCCCATGAACACGCCTTAATCAGAACCCGTGAGGTACTTGATAATATCAACAAAAAAACAGGGCTCTTTATCCTGGATGTGAGAGAGCCCCGGGAACTCTCCGAGAGCGGTTCCATAGCAGGGGCAGTCAATATACCTGTCCGGGATGTTGCACGGAGGGTCAGCGAGCTCCCTCGGGACTTCAATGCCCCTATTGCAGTTGTCTGCGAGAGCGGTATACGTTCTGCCCATGCAGCGATTTATCTCAGGGCCTATGGGTACAACAAGGTGACGAACCTTGAATTCGGCATGCGGGAATGGAGGCAGGAGGGATTGCCGGTGGTATTTCCGTAACCCATATAAGTCGTTAGAGCATGTTGTCGGGTCTTCCTAAGCAAACCGTCGTGAGGCGAGGAAGCTCGGTCTTTTGCATAAGCAAAAGTTCCGAAGCCGAACGCGAGCGATTGAAGCCGCTGGAGCATAATGAGCGTGTTTGTGTGGAATATCCCGACACAGATGCTTATCCGGATGACAATGTGGGCTAACTTTTCTTTTTAAATACCAGTCTTATAGGGGCGCCCTCAAAACCGTACTTTACCCTGAGGGAGTTCTCTATATATCGTTTATAGTGCTCCTGTATCAGCTCAGGGTGGTTCGAAAATAGGATGAAGGTGGGAGGCATGGACTTTGCCTGATTCACATAATTGATCTTTACCTCCGCATTTCTCTGCCGTGAGGGGTGCAATTTCTGGGAGATCGCCTGGAATGTCTTATTGAGCCTTCCTGTTTCAATCCTTGTGGTGAGCTGGCCATACACCTTAATGTCGGTCTCCATAATCTTTCTGATATTGGCCCCGGTCTTTGCAGAGGTAAAGATCACAGGGGCAAAATCGGCGTGAGGTATGCTCTCCAGGGTCATCCTCCTGTACTCTCCTTCGCTCATCGAATCCCTGATAAGGTCCCACTTATTGACAACCACGCAGATGCCCTTCCCCTGGGTGACTATCAGGTGGGCAATGGACGCGTCCTGATGGCTTATCCCTTCCTCGGCATCAATCACAAGATTGACCACTGTTGCCCTTTCGATGGTGCGAAGGGCGCTCGCAACGGAATAGCCTTCGATCTTTCCCAATACCTTGCTCTTTCGTCTGAGTCCTGCGGTATCAATAAGGGTTATCTCCCTGCCTTTATAGTCAATTACAGAATCAATGGCATCCCTCGTGGTCCCCGCCATATCGCTGACAATCATCCTCTCCGAGCCAAGGAGTCTGTTGATTATGGATGATTTTCCCGTGTTGGGCCTTCCCACCATGGCAATTCTTATCCCTTTCTCAATTTCCTCTTCTTCCCCTTCATCTCCTTCTCCGCCCTCTTTCTCCATGAGCCGTCCCTGCTTAACCATATCTTCCAGGAGGTCCTCAAGTCCTCTCCCGTGAAGGGCGCTCAGGGAATAAAACCGCTCTACTCCAAGGGCATAAAATTCCGGGGTATCCAGCTCCTTCTTCTGGGAATCAATCTTGTTAACCACAAAAAATAGGGGTTTTTCATACTTCCTCAATATATCCAGAATCTCCACATCCTGGGGCAGCATGCCGTCCCTTCCGTCGAGGACAAAGATAATCATTGCAGACTCTTCCATGGAGATTTCTATCTGTTTCTTTACAAGGGGGAAATACCCCTCGTCCTTGGAAGGTTCAAACCCTCCTGTATCCACGAGGGTAAAGTCTTTTCCGCTATACTCAAATTCGCCGTAGTTGCGGTCCCTGGTAACCCCTGGTATGTCTTCAGTGATTGCCTTCTTGTAGCCTATTAACCTGTTGAAAAGGGTCGACTTCCCCACATTGGGGCGACCTACTATGCTGATAATCGGTTTCATAACTTCTATCCTTTATATCGTAAGATGAGGCTTAGAATAAAGCCTGTGAGAGGTAGGACCATAATAGACTCAAGGGCTATAGGCACCCCGAAATGATCGGCAATAACCCCGAGAAGGGTGACCCCTATGCCTCCGGTACCGATCGCAAAACCCACCATAAGCCCTGATGCAACCCCCAATCTGTGAGGTAAAAGCTTCTGGGCCATGGCAATGGTGACAGAGAAGGTGGAGATGAGGACCATGCCCTGCAGTCCGAGGACAACAAAAAGGAGATATCCTTTCACAAAAAACATGAGGGGCAAGAAGAGGGTGGAAAGGAGCATGGCAGATCGTAAAAAGACCCTGTGGCCTATCCTGTCAGCAACAGGAGCGCCCATAAGGGTCCCCAGGGCCCCGCAGAAAAGAAAGGTAAAAACAAGCTTTCCTGCATAGAGGGGCTCTCCTTTCAGATAGTCTATGTAGTAGAAAGGAATGTAGGTAACAAGCCCTATCTGGGTCCACGTCCTCATGACGACCACGCTGATAAGGGTGCAGAGAGAGAAATATGCCCCCTTCGGGACAAGAGGAGTGTCTAAAAGTTTAGTGGCATGATCCGTTGCAGGAACTGCAATAGTCCTCTTGTTGATCAGGATAATAAGGGTCATTACGAGGGCGGGAAGGACTATTACGGGAAGATAGTTGACCCCCAAGTACTGGATAATATACATTACCACTATGGCGCCGAGGGAAAAACCGATATTGCCCCCTACGGAAAATATGGACATGCCTGTTGCAGTTCGTTCCCCGGTAAAGAAATGGGCTGTCTTATAGCCTTCGGGATGGTACGCGGCGATTCCGAGGCCGCTTACGGCGGTGAGCAGAAGGACCGGATAAAACATATCCGGAATGGTGAGAAGGGCAAATCCGCACCCTGCACAGAGCAGTCCGATGGGAAGCAGTATGGCCTTCTCCTTCCTGTCCGAATAAAATCCGAAGATTGGCTGGAGTATTGAAGAGGCCATGTTTGACATGACGAGAATATAGCCTGCTGTGGTATAATCGATCCCGAGTCTCTGCCTGAGAAAAGGGAGCACTGCCGGCAGTGCTCCCTGATAGATATCTACCGTGAGGTGCCCCATGGAGAGAAGGAGAAGCACCTTGAGGTTAAATTTACCCATGTTCTATAATACCTTTAAACCTGAGCAGCATCCTGCATGTGGCGCCCCAGATTCTGTCCTCTTTGTAGTAGAAGGAAGGCACGTTATATACTCTCCCCTCATGTTCCACCTCTTCAATAAGGGGGATTGCCCCCTTCAGATATTCAAGGGGCAGATAGATCAGGTATGCCACTTCCAGGGGGTTTGCTTTGAATGGGTACGGATAGGGTATAATGCCCACGTAGGGGGTAATAACAAAACCGGTTACCGTATACATGTCATCCATCTTGCCGATAATCTCTATATCCTTCCTCCTCACGCCGATCTCTTCACAGCACTCCCGTAAGGCAGTATTCATGGTATTGCCGTCTTCATCATCACACATGCCGCCGGGAAAAGAGACTTCCCCTTTGTGATGACTTACCGTATCGGTCCTCCTGGTGAGCAGAATATGGACCTCGCCGTCCTTTTCGAAAAGAGGAATTACAACCCCTGCACACGTGCCTGCAGAGCTCTCAATCTCCTTTTCTTTGTAGCCATTCAGACGATCTCTTATAATTGAAAACATTATGTATTTTAACAGTTACAGGAGGGGAAAGCAACCAATAAGGGCTATCAAGGATTGCTGAGTTTTGCAACCCTATGAGACCGGAACGCTGTTTTGCTCATCGCCGGGGCACCCACTCAGCGAGTGGGTCGTGCGCGCTTTACCCAGAACGCCTCACTGCGCGAAGACTCAGCAAAGCTCCTCCGGTCGCAAACAGAGAGTTTAAGGACCCCACTATTCCCGCCGCTTCCATCTTATTCTTCCATGTGTATCTCAACAATATCCTCCGTCAGGCCATCCAGGACAATGCCAAGGGATCGGGCATAATTATCCTCAGAAAAACGCTTTCTCACAAGATCGATGTCTGTTTTCAATGTTGCACATGGCCTTTGTTTTATGAATGTTAATTACGGGTTGAAATCAACGAATAGCATAAATATGGTTCATTTCTTGTTATAATATTCTGGATACAGTTTTTGTGCACATTCCGGGCAAATACCATGAGAAAAGTCCGCTTCCGAATGGTCTCTTATGTAGACCTCTATCTGCTCCCAGTATCCTTTATCATTACGTATTTTTTTACAGGAAGCACAAATGGGGAGAAATCCGCTTAAAGTTTTGACTTGAGAAAGCGCTTTCTTTAATTCAAGAATGAGCCTCTCCCGGTCATTCTCTGTCTGCTTGCGATCTGTGATGTTGAGAAATGTTCCGATAATTGACGGTTTACCGTTATATGTGGTGCGGGTGCTATAAACCTCAACGTTTATTATATCACGATTTTTTGCAATTACCCTGAATTCATAATGGTTTGATTTCATCTCTCCTGATATCCTTCTGTTCATATTTTCCTCTACCATGGGAAAATCATCTGGAAAAACAACATCTTTTGGTCCCATTTTATAGAGTACTTCGTCAACTGTGTAGCCAAGCATCTCAGTAAACTTTTCATTGACATATTTGAATACCCTATCTTGTATCAAGTAGATACCGACAATTGATTTCTCTGTTAAATCCCTGAACTTTTTCTCTGCCTCTCGCAGTGCCTCTTCCATGTGTTTACGTTCCGTAAGATCAACGGCAAAAATAGCTATTTTGGATACCTTGCCCCCCTCATCAGAGACAGGAAATGCAGATGTTTCATAAGTTCGTCCCCTTCTGTTGTCTTCAAAACGAACCGGCTCTCCTGTACAAACAACCTTGTCGTACTGTTCTTTTCTTTTTTTTGCAACATTTGGGGGAAGAAAATCATATTGGCAAGCACCGATAAGCTCTCGAACACTTTTATTAAATCTCTTGGCCACCGTTTCGTTTGCCACAAGGATCGTCCCTTCCGGGTCGGTCAATAGCAATGCTTCGCTTGTAGCATTGATTAACGATCTTAGCGTTTCTTCACTTTCCTTAACTGCCTCTTCTGCCTTTTTGCGGTCGGTAATGTCCTGACACGTACCTTCAATGTATAAAACATTGCCCTGATCATCTTGTGCAAGGTGTATG
>PNOM01000049.1 GCA_013824835.1 Syntrophus sp. (in: bacteria)
GTTTCAATAGGTATATCACAGTAATAAAGTTATCGGCAAGTGGAGCACAGGGAGCCGAGTGAATGGCGGGTCCCAGATCAGCTTTCGCCCTGCATCTCTATTGTTTCAATCCTCACCCTTGCCCGTCCTTTTGTATAGAAATTAAGCTTCTTTACGGTGCTGGCAGCGAGATTGATGATCCTTTCACCGGAGACAGGTCGGTTGTCAAAACCCCGATAGGTCGTGGCAACAAGTACTAATTCTCACCATCGGTATCTCTGAGATTTTCAATACCGACCAGGGCTCACAATTTACCAGCGAGGACTTCATTGATGTTCTAAAAAATCACAACATTACCATCAGCATGGACGGCAAAGTCAGGGTCTTCGACAATATCCTCACTGAACGGCCCTGGAGAACGGTCAAGTATTAGGAGGTGTATCTCAAAGGCTATGCCAACGTCTGGGAAGCTATAAAAAACTTAGGGAACTTCTTCCGCCGTAATAATATCAAAGACTTACAAGGCATATGCGGTCGAAGACCAAGACCCACCCAACATATTGGCACTCCCATAAGAGAAATTGTGCTTGTATTATGTGTGGATGAGTTGGCACCTTAGCTTAGGTTTCCATGTTATTTGTTTACAGGATAAAAAACAACGCCATTATAAGTACAACTGATAGCAATGTCCGGCTTGGTCTGGATGTTCCACTGACAATTCTGCTCAGCCTGCTCACGACTATAATACAATGCATCAGGGCCGGACACATGCTCGCTGTTAAAATAAAGATGATACCCTTTATCGCAAGACATTTGAACATCTCGGCAGTTTCCGTTTTGATCACACCAATTACGGGTGATACACTCATTCTGGGCTACTGCATCGGAAAGATAAATCGAGCCTACAGCGAATGTCATGGCAATTACCATAAGCCAGACTATTTTGTTGCTGCTGCGTGGGGATTTACTTAAACAATCTTTTTGGAAGTTCATTGTTCCCTCCCTATTTATGTGTATTGCAAAAGAACTGAAAAAATGTTTGCCGAGATTCCGAACCCTACAAATTTCTGGGTCCACTATAAAACGCTCTTTTGCTCACCTCCTTGGAAAACTTTAAGCAGCCTGCCTCCACTATTATAGTGTCCTTCAATTCTTTATTAATTTCAAGCAGTAAATGCAGAAACTTTATTTAATAAGGCTTGAAATATTGTGTCTCTAAAATTGTTACAGAGGCTTTTTCAAGAAGCAGTTCTTGCAGAATAAAAAATGGTCTACTGTAAAAACTACCTATAAACCGAACACAAATTGGCAGAGATCCCGAAGCAAGAAACGGATCAAACTCATGATGATCGGAGGTATCATGCTGGCATTAATGCGGTTCCAGGCGAGTCGGGGCACCGTTTTTCATAGTGGCTTCGATCAGGCTTGTAGTTTCCTGAGAAGCTCTGCAAAGGAATTGAGCGTAAACATCCCTTGTTTGTCCCAGTATTCCCTGTCATGAGAGAGATTTGATCCCGGCTTGAGCTTTGCCTTTACCTCTCTGAATATCTGTTCCAGGTTAGAATCGCTTTCAACGGCAGCGCTGCCTGAAAGGTAGGGATAGAGGGCATCGGCAACCTTCCTGGCATCATTCTGTGCCTTTACCCTGTCTGTAAACTCTGTGGTTTTGCCTGTACCCCTGGTTTCTGCAAAAAGATAGCAAGGCTCCACGAGTTTTATGCCCATGGAAAGCATGAGAGCTGCAAGATATTTCAAAGTGTCGTCGGGCGCAGTTATGGCAGTGACAGGTCCTCCTGATGTCATGACGGCTATTCCCGTTTTTCCTGCAAGAGTAAACCTATGAAACCAGGTGAGGTGGCGGTCAAGGAATGTTTTCATCTGGCCCGAGACATTCATCTCATAAACAGGCGATCCCAGGATAACCACGTCGGCATCTCGGAGTTTTTCGTTGAGCATTCCCATGTCATCGGTACTGTCATGGGGACAGGATCCCGTGAGTGAACAGGCCCAGCAACCCCTGCAGAAGTTCATCCTGATTTCACCTGCACTGTAAACATTGGATACTATCGAGGCATCTTTCTTGAGAATCGAGTCGATGATCATCTGCACAAAGCGGTGGGTTGCAGAATGTTCTCTATGATGGCTTCCTATGAAAGCGAAAATATTTTTCATCGGGCACATCCCTTTTTCATATACATCTCACGTGCCTTTGCTTCAAAGGTTGTACTGTGAAGGAAACTCCTCTATGCAAGATTGCAGGAAGTTGCAAACAAAGTCTATCCAACAATTTTGTTAACGATTTTGTCCATTTTCAGGGCTGAATAAGACCTTTCCCGTAATGCATTGAATCCCAGTTCCAACTGGGCTTCAGGGAAGTCAGCACCCGGCAAGAGCAGCTACTATCATAAGAGATATGAAGAATAATTTAATCATATTGTGATTCTTACATACTTCACGCAGCTTTGCAAGGAGAAGAAGTAGCACATTGCTAATTGAAGATAAATCTCCTTGGCAAAGGGAATAGAGACGGTAAGATTCGGGATGAGAATTGTTTCCTGATCACCCGGTCAATGTCTTAATCTTTTTTAAAACAGGGTTATCAGCCAGGAAAATATTGGTGGTCTCTGTCTCGTCATCAAAGATTTGTTCATTTCTTCGCCTTCTTCTTTGGAATCGCCTTATGCTTTTTGTCACTAAATGCCCAATGCCCCAGGATAATGAGGTTTATGGGGGTAATAATTGAGAGAATACCTCCGAAAGATTTTATGAGTGAACGTAGTGTGGTCATGTGTTTTAATAATTTTGATAAGCTTTTCTTTGATATCATCCAACAATTCTGTTGGTTCCTTTCCGTGTAATCTTCATCTCGCCTGTCCCCATGATCTCTCTGAAAAGATATGAATTTATCAAGGCAGGATATCCCTTAATTTCATCTTCTGAGACCAATATAGAAGCTCATAATCTAATATACACTCACCTTGACATCCATGAAAAAGAAAACGTCAGGGATCTGCTTCGTTTATAGACAGCGTCCTCTCAGTCCCCTATCGTCTGCCAACCGGGATAAGGTAAATAGGCTGCTCACCCTGCCCTATGATTCTCTATCGGGAACTTTTGTTCATACCAAGTCGTATTCAGTCGCACATCTTTGTTATCTCCTCCTTGCACTCCTCGACGTACTTTTGTGTACGCCTGCGTCGGCTCGTCGTCGCTGCCTCGATGTGCATTTGAATGCGACTTGGTATCAGGGTGCTATATTGGCTGTTTTTCCTCATTTACCTTTCATTATTTTTGTGTAATGATGTTTTAAAACAACAAGCGCAGAGCCTCATACCGGGAGAGGCGGGATCTTGAGAACGGCAGACGTAGCCCTTTATTAAGCGAAGCACGGAGGGCGAAACCGCGCGCAGACCGTCCCGGTCCATGGGGGTGCACGTTGATCCGGAGCATACAATGAAAGAAGAGCGCAGAAAGGGCAAGACCCGGGCAGGCGAAGCAGCCATGAACAAGCTTCGAGAAAGCGAGATCAAGTATCGGTCGCTCTTTGATAATGCCAATGACGGTATCTTCCTCATGAACGGGGAGATTATTATTGATTGCAATCGGAAGTTCCTGGCAATCTTCGGATGCACAAGGGACCAGATTATCGGTCAGACCCCCTATTGGTTTTCTCCCCCAGTACAGCCCAATGGTGGAGATTCCAGAAAACAAGCCATTGAGAAGGGGACTGCTGCCATGTCCGGTATCCCCCAGTTCTTTGAGTGGAAACATTGTCGATACGACGGGACCCTCTTTGATGCTGAAGTCAGCTTGAATAAGATTGATATAGACCAGGAGAAGCGGCTCCTTCAGGCAATTGTCCGCGATATCAGCGAGAGAAAAGAGGCGGAAAACAGGTTGCGGGTGAGCGAAGAGAAATACCGCAGTATCTTTGAAAATGCAATAGAGGGCATTTTCCAGACCACGCCGGAAGGCAGGGTTATTACGGCAAATACGACCTTCGCGAGCATGTATGGATACGATTCCCCTGAGGAATTAGTTCGCTCTTTTACTGATATAGGGAAAGAACTCTATGTGAATCCCGAAGATCGTGAACGGTTCAAAGACCTCTGTGAAAAAAACGGTTTTGTAGAAGGTTTTGAGGAGCAGGTCTTTAGAAAGGACAAAAGTAAATCGTGGGTTTCTATTAATGCAAGGGCAGTAAAGGATAGTAACGGCAGGACTTTGTACTATGAGGGGACCATAGAAGATATTACTCCCCGCAAAGAGATGGAAAATGCCTTGAGGGCAAGCGAAGATCGCTATCGGACCTTTATTGACTCCTCCTCCGACGGGGTGTTTCTGAAGGATGATCAACTTCGATATGTCATAGTGAATAAACTGCTCAGAACGTTTTTCAGGAAAAACGAGAGGGACATCATTGGAAAGACAGACTTCGAATTGCGACCAGTCGGAGATGCAGAGAAGGCCGCCCGGGCAGACAAAAAGTCTCTTAAGTTATCATCTATCGTTGTATCTGAAGAGGCAATAGGGGATAGAATATATGAGACGCGCAGGTTCAGCGTAAACCTCGGTGAAAAGGTACGGGGAATAGGTGGATTTGTACGGGATATAACAGAAAGAAAAAAGGCGGAAGAGGAGCTGCGTGTAAAGTCTCTCAATCTTGAGGAAGTGAACGCAGCCCTCAGGGTATTGCTTAAACAGAGAGACCATGACAAGGGCGAGATGGAAGACAAGATCCTGGGAAACGTGAAAAAGCTGGTCCTGCCTTACGTTGAAAGGCTGAAGGAAAAGAGGCTGGACCAGGAGCAGAAGACATACCTTGATATTCTTGAAACAAACCTGAAGAACATTATCTCACCCTTTGCCCAAAAAATGGCCTACGTCTATTCACACTTCACCCCCACAGAGATTCTTGTGGCAAACCTCATTAAAGACGGCAAGACGATAAAGGAAATCGCACGGGTTTGCGGTGTGTCGGAAAACGCCATAAACCACCACAGACAGAATATACGAGACAAGCTGGGCCTGAACAAGCAGAAGGTCAACCTGAAATCATACCTCATGTCTTTAAGCTGATATCCCTCCGGAAGTTATCCATTGACAGGCGGGGTAATTATAAGCAATTTATAGCATATTAATGCTGCCATTATAATGCCTTTTTCTTATTATTTAATTTTCTTTTAATTATGGTATTAAAAGACATTCCCTGAAAAAGGTTCAGGTTCTGATGTCCCAATCAGGGGATATAAATAAAAGCAAAGGGGAGAGTGCTATGAGAAAATATGTGGCAGCAAAGGTGTTTTTGGTGGTTCTTTTTGTAAGTATATCCTTTCTGTTCCTGCCGGGTTATACGGCGGCGCAAAAGGTAATTTCCCTTAACTATTCGAACTTTTTCCCCACCATGCACAAACACAGCCTCATCGCTGAACAGTGGTGCAGGGAGGTGGAAAAGAGGACAAATGGGGCGGTCAAGATTGCATACTTCCCCGGCGGCACCCTCACCCCCGCCGCACAGACTTACGACAATGTGGTAAAGGGTATTGCCGACATCGGCTTCAGTTGCTTTGCCTACACAAGGGGAAAATTCCCCCTGACCGAGGTTATTGACCTTCCTCTGGGGTACAAGAATGGAATTTCGGCAACACGGCTGATTAATGCATACTATGCCAAGTTCAAACCAAAGGAACTTGATGAGGTGAAGGTGCTCTATCTCCACGCTCATGGACCGGGCCTTCTCCACACGAAGAAGCCTGTCTACAAACTCGAAGACATGAAAGGCATGAAGATAAGGGCAACCGGTCTTGCCTCAAAAATTGTATTAGCCCTTGGCGGAGCCCCTGTTGGAACCACAATGCCTGAGACCTATGATGCACTCCGTACAGGCGTGGCAGAAGGTGCTATGGCACCCATGGAAGCCCTTGAGGGTTTCAAATGGGGAGAAGTAATAAAATCAACCACCCTTGACTATGCAGCCGGCTATTCGACAGGTATGTTTGTCGTCATGAACAAGGCGAAGTGGAATTCCCTTTCTCCTGATGTTCAGAAGGTGTTTGATCAGGTGAGCACTGAGTGGATAGAGAAACAGGGCGCTCTCTGGGACCAGATCGAGGAAGCTGGAAAAAACTTTTCCCTGAAGAAGGGGAATAAGGTCATCCCCCTCTCTGCTGAAGAGAATGCGAGATGGGCAGCGAAGGTGAAACCGCTCCTCGATGATTATGTAAAAACTACACAGGCAAAAGGCCTGCCGGGGGAAGAAGCGCTTAAGTTCTGTGTTGACTATCTGAAGAAAAACCAGAAGTAGACACAGAAAACTGCTGGGATGCTGCAAATAAAGGGGCTCACGTCGCCCCCTCCACCAGCAATGCTGGTGGAGCCACCCCTACTCGCTCACCGTGTGAGCCGGGAAACACTTTGTGGGCGGTATCCCTGCAAATAGCAATCAAGATCACCGATTAAAGATCGTAGGAGGAGCCATGAACATAGTTGACCTTGTATACCGAAATGCGCGCGCATATCCCGATGAAACCGCTTTTGTGGAAATAAGACCCGTATCAAAAGCGCGTCTGGAGATTACCTGGAAAGAATTCAACGAGAGAACAAACAGGTTGGCAAATGCCCTTATTGCGAGGGGGGTCAAAAAGGGGGACAAGGTTTTCTGGCTCGGGAAAAACTCCATCACCTGGCTTGAGGCATTTTTTGGCATAATAAAAACCGGGGCCTGGATCAATCCACTCAATTTCCGTTTTACCGATGAAAATATCGGGTACTGCGCTGCCGCCGCAGAGCCGTCCTGTTTTCTCTTTGAAGGGGAGTATGCCGAAAGAATGGACGCAATGCGCCCTCTCCTGCCTACCGTCAAAAAGTTCATCGTTATAGGGAATAAAGCCCAGGCCGACATGGAAAGCACGGAAAAAATGATGGCAGAGAGCTCTCCTCTTCCCCCAGGAGTAGAGATAAAGGATGAGGACGAATGCGGGCTCTACTTTACCTCAGGCACGACCGGCGCCCCGAAGCCGATACTCTTGCTCCACAAAAACCTCTTCGCCCCTGCGGTCAATGAGGTGACCGGTCTTTCCCTTACCAGGGATGACTCACTCCTCATGATGCCCCCTATGTACCATGTGGCCATGGGCCACCTGCTCGGTTCCATGCTCATTGGGGCGAAAACGGTCCTTTTAACGGAAGCGGTGACCCCCAAGGCCATTCTCGATACCATAAGCAGTGAAGCGCTGCGCGTCGCATTCCTCCTTGTCCCGTGGGCCCTTGATATCCTTGGAGCCCTTGATAAGGGCGAGCTTAAGAAAGAGGACTACGATCTTACCCACTGGCATATCCTTCAGATGGGGGCTCAGCCCATACCCACGAGCCTTATAAGGCGATGCAAAGAATATTTCCCTGATATGCAGTGCCATAACACATATGGTTTAAGTGAAAGCTCTGGCCCGGGCACCATCCACAACTGGATTACTGATGAAAGCAAGATAGGCGCCATCGGAAAGCCGGGACTCCTCTGGGATGCACGGATCGTCAACGACCAGGACGAAGATGTGCCCCGGGGCTCCGTAGGTGAGATTGCGATTAAAGGCATGGGGGTTATGAAGGAATACTATAAGAACCCGGAGCTTACCGCAAGGACGATAGTCAATGGCTGGCTCCATACGGGCGATCTCGCAAGAATGGATGAGGACGGCTATATCTATCTTGTCGACCGGGCAAAAGACCTCGTCATAAGTGGCGGAGAGAACGTATACCCGGTTGAAGTAGAAGAAGTTATCCAGAAACACCCCAAGGTAAGGGATGTGGCGGTGATCGGCACCCCTCATGAAAGGCTCGGGGAAATAGTCACTGCTGTAATTGATCCTGTTGACGGAGAGCTGACTGAAAAGGAGATGATGGCCTATTGCGAGGAGAATCTGCCCCGCTACAAGCGGCCACGGAAGATTGTCTTCGGCAACGTGCCCAGAAGCCCTACGGGTAAGATAGAGAAACCAAAGCTGAGGGAAAAGTATAACAAACAGTGAAAGGAGTGATGCGCAAACCCGTGAATGCGTAGATTCGTGAAGACAAAAATGCAGAAGAGTGGGTCCTCAACGATCCATTGCCATACACCGGATGGGGCAGACCGGACTGCCCCATCACCACTACAGACGGTTTAAGGGGAGCAACTATGACTGGACAAAACGAGAAAAACGGATTAGCGCTGGCTGAAAAGTATTATACAGAGTATGGCGTACGGGCAAAAGAGCTTAAAGGTTCAGGTACAAAGGTGATCGGCTATATGAGCGCTTTGGGACCTGTGGAAATCTTAACTGCCGCGGGCGTAGTACCCTTTAGACTCAAGGGCTTTGCCGATGATGCCATCACAAAAGCGGATGCCCATATGGAGACCATCGTCTGCCCATTTGTGCGGAACGTCTTCGATGCAATGCTCAAGGGGAAGTATGACTACCTCGACGGCATGGTAATGCCCCATCTCTGCGACAGCACGGACAGGACCAATGATACGTGGAGCTACAATCTGAAGCTGCCCTACTGGCACTTCTTAAACGTACCCCATACCACCGATGAACCGTCAGTGGAATTTATGAAAGATATTCTCCGGCTGTGCATTTCCACCCTGGAGAAATTCACCGGCACTGCCATAACCGATGAAGCGATAGCTCAGGCGGTTAAAGCCCACAATGAAAACAGACGACTCATGAGAGAACTCTACTCATTGCGGGAGGCCAATCCGCCCCTCATCTCAGGGACGGAGATGACGAAGGTCCTCGTTGCTGCCATGAGTCTTCCCGTAGAGGAATCAAGCGCTCTCATTGAATCTGTGACCCATGAGGTAAAAAACAGGCAGCCTCCCCGGGAGGGAAACCGGAAGAGGATCATGCTCATCGGCGACCAGGTCGACAGCGCGGCAATCATAGAAACCATTGAAAGCGCAGGCGCCTGGCTGGTCATGGATGATACGTCAATCGGCAGCAAGATATACTGGCCCGATGTGGATATCACGACTGATCCCCTTCAGGGCATTGCGGAGCGTTACCTGAGAAAGGTAAAGGTAGCGACCACCTATGTAGATTCCGGTAATAACTACGAAGAGAACCTTACGGCCAGATTCGGCCATATGAGGGAGTTTGTTGAGCAATTCAAGGTAGACGGGGCGATCCTCCTCATCAACAAATACTGTGACCCCTACGGCTTCGAAGTCCCGGCGATCAAGAGTTTCATCGAGCCTACACCCGTTCTCTACCTGGAGTATGAATACTCTACCTCCACCCTGGCACGGATAAAAACGAGAATCGAGGCATTTGTGGAGATGATAGGGTAACCAAGGAGGATAACCATGGCAGACGATAAAAAACCACGCGCATTGGCAACAGAAGCGGCAACGAAAATACCGAAAATGGTGCGGGCCAATATGGCGGCAACAGTGAGGGCGCACGACGAGGGGAAGAAGGTGGCCTACGCCTTTATCATGGATGGTCATGACGAGATCTTAAGGGCCATGGACATTGTCCCCGCATGGGGCGAAAGTTTCTCCGGCGTCTGTGCAGCAAAGCGGGATGCGGAGAAATATCTGCAAAAAGCAGAAGCAGAGGATTTCTCCCGGTCGCTGTGCACCTATGCCACCTGTAATCTTGGGTTTGATATATGGCGGGAAGAGATAGGGGGAGAAATGCCTCCAGGCGCCCCCTGGGGCGGCATGGGAAAACCGGATATGATTTTAGGGAGTGCCCAGCAACTCTGCGATCCCCGATTCAAATGGCCTCAGGCGACCCAACATTACATGAAAGAGGTCCCTGTCTTTGTGGCAGGCATGTACTATCCCCCATGGGACCCTAATATTGACCGGAAAGAAGTGGAAAAATTCTATGTGAAATACGTGACCGCAGAGCTCCGGGAACTCGTCCGCTTCTGTGAAAAGCATACCGGTAAAAAGATGGACTGGAGTAGATTAGAGGCAACCGTTGATCTCTCCGACCGGACATGGGATCTCCTCGTCGATACCTATGATCTCCGTAAGGCCCATCCTACCCCCATGGATACGGGCGATGCCATGAATACCATGGTGCCCTTTACCTTCATGCTCGGTACCCAGGAGGCCTATGACTTCTATGCAGCCTTAAATGCTGAGTTAAAAGAAAAGATAGCACGGAAAGAGGGTGTCGCTACAAATGAGAAGTACAGGCTTATCTGGGGCGCAGGACTCCCCTCATGGTTCGCTTTGGGTGATTTTCAATACTTTAACGGCAAGGGCGCAGTATTCCCGGCAGAAACGACCTATCGTACCGGTGAAAAGCTCTCAAGACTTGACCTCCCCGCAACCAACGATCCCCTGGAGCATATTGCCTGGAGGCTGATCCGGTACTATACTAACTGGTATGACAAAGCACAGAGGCGGCCGGGCTCCCTGCCCCTCGTGGAGCGCATCATCGAATACATAGAAGACTATGGCCTGGACGGGGTGGTCTTCCATTCCGCCTTCTCCTGCCGTTCCTGGCATGCAGGGATCATGTTGCAGGCCCAGGTGCTGAAGCAGGTCTATGGTGATATACCGACGTTCATTATGGAGGGCGACATTGTTGATATCAGCTCCTACAATGAGGCAGATACCCATAACAGGATCGATGCCTTCATAGAGACCCTGGAGGGCTATAGGGAGCGAAAGAATAATTAGACCTTTTTTGTATCGGATACGAATGCAGGCAAGAATACATTGAATGGTGTGCAAGAGATAGCAGCATCACAACTTGACTTATATCTTCCTCCGGAAGTGTAAGTGTATATCTTCAATGCGACCCCGGACCCGCAATGGGTCCGGGTGTCCCCCCGCTATTATGTACCCTGGACAATTATCATCGATGTTTACATACATTAAATTATGAACTATGAGTTTTAAATTGACAAAGGGTGTTTGCAAGGATAGGATTTCATAAAGTACGGTTTGTGCTATAAGCACTACAGGCAGGGCGGACAACATAGCAGGACAACAGGGAGGGGAGTAAGCAAATGGGAGACAAGAGCAAAAAGGATAAAGAAAAAGGCCAGAAGCAAAACACAGGCAAACAGCAACAGAAGGCAGCAAAGAAACTGGATAAACAACCCAAAAGGGGTTCTTGACGGCCCAGGTGGATATGCATCGGCTTGCCGCAAGCCCGGCATAATACAAAGGCGCTCTCTATATGAAAAGGAAAGGGCAAGGTCCCATCATGATTGCCGACCGCGATAATCCTATGCCCAAACCTCTTCTCCACCTATCTTTATGCTTATTTCTTAACACATTAGATCTTGTTAACTATCTCACTGAGTGATATACTTATATTGTGAGAGTGTTCAAAAACAAATGGTTCAATCATTGGGCACGGGGTGAGAATGTTTCAGATTCTGTTCTGTTTGAAACGGCAACCGAGATTGTTGCCGGTAAAGTTGAAGCTGATCTTGGCGGATACCTGTTTAAAAAGCGATTGGCAAAGACCGGCAGCGGAAAGCGCGGAGGATATCGCACAATAGTGGGATATAGAAAAGCAAATTCGGAGAGGATTATTTTTCTTTATGCTTTTTCCAAAAGCCAGAAGGCTAATATCTCTGAAAAGGAAGAAGCTGCTCTGAGCCTTGTTGCTGAGGCTTTAATTTCTGCAACCGATAGGCAAGTAAACGTGCTTCTATCGGAAGGCTCTATTTGGGAGGTGCAACAATGAGTGAAATGCTGGACATCGCAAATGAAATGGCTCGTGACCTGTTTAAGGCCGGAGCAATGGATGAAATCACCCTACGCAAGGTTGAAGGGCTTTGTCTGCCGAAGAAACAACCATTTAAACCCGAAGACATAAGGCGTATACGAACGACCAACCATGTAAGCCAGGCTGTATTTGCTGCAATTCTTGGTATTGGGAAAACGACAGTGCAACAGTGGGAACAGGGTCAGAAGAAACCAAGCGGCCCGGCGCAACGGCTTCTCGATCTCATTGACCGTAAAGGGCTGGAAGCGCTTGGCTGACCTGGCATAAAGGAATATAAAAACTACTCCGCCTCGAACAACCCCAATCCAGTTTGCTCAAACACTTTTGAGGTGTGAACTGGATTGCCGCCGCAAGCTTGGCAAGCTGATCAAATCCATCTTTCTCGCTCTTCACGGCGGGTAAACAATGAATCATTCTTGCTCTCTCATATTGAACTCACAACCTTGAGATCGCTGAAATATGTTTTATACACGCCGAGATCACGAGAAAGTATACAGTCAGCGTTTACAAGGGCGTGGGCGCCTATGAGAAAATCGGCTGGCACATGAAATCGTTTGTTCAACACTGTCGTGCATTGCGGACAGGTGACCTCAAAACCATTTCCACATTTAGCGCAGGAAAACAGATTTTTGCTGCCCTTCCTGGTGTATTCTGCCCACCTTGTTCCGGCAATGTAGAGCGATTTTTCGTTTGAATATACCAGCCGTATCCCTGTCTCTGAGAGAAATGCTTTCAGTTCCTTTTCTGAGGAAAACCATGCCGCAAGCTCGGCGTAGACAACCTCGCAAATGATAAGTTGTCCAACCGATACATGCCTGTCAAGACTCAAATCGGCTTGACATGAGTCTGAGCCCCGGTAGTAGTTGACACATGGGACATTGAAATGATATTTTTGGTGGAAGAGATATGAAGATCGCAATATCAGGAAAAGGCGGGGTCGGAAAAACAACACTTGCAGGGGTAATGGCCCGATGCCTTGCAGATCGGGGATTTAAGGTCCTTGCCATAGATGCGGACCCTGATTCAAACCTTGCAAGCGCAATAGGAATCGATTGGGACACAATGCGGGAGATCAAGCCCCTTGCGCAGATGACTGAATTTATTGAAGAGCGGACGGGATCAAAAAAGGGTGAATACGGCTCTTTTTTTAAGCTCAACCCGAAGGTGGAGGATATACCGGAGAGCTTCTCCGTAGAAAAGGACGGGATCAAACTCGTGGTTCTCGGCAATATCCCCCAGGGCGGAGGCGGTTGTTTCTGCGCAGAAAATGTGCTCCTCAAAAGCCTTCTCTCCTATGTGCTTATTGAAAGGGACGAACACGTGATTGTAGATATGGAGGCCGGTCTCGAACACCTCGGCAGGGGCACTACTGAATATATCGATGCCCTCATTGTTGTCGTTGAACCAGGACAGAGGAGTTTTCAGACTGCCCGTGACGTAAAAAGGCTTGCCGCGGACCTCCACATACCCCATGTTTACATTGTCGGAAATAAGGTGATGGATGATAAAGACCTTGCCCTCATAAAGGAACACCTGAACGACTTACCCTTGCTCGGTTATTTAAGTTATAACGATAAAATCATGGAGGCGGACAAGCGCGGTCTCTCGCCTTACGATATAGACACAAAAATAAAAACAGAGGTGAACGCAATCATCGATATCCTGAAAACAGTGAAAAAATGAGGCAGATACTCGCTTTCTTTATCCACTTCTGTTCTACCATTTTCTTTTCCTGCGCTGCCATTGTCGTCTCCCTTTTTGGTAGTCAGGACCGTTTTATTCACAAGCTTGCGCGGCTCTGGGGAGGCGTGCAACTGAAAGCATCAGGGATCACGGTCTCTCTTCATGGGGCAGAGCATATACCGGAGTCGTCCTGCATATTCATGTCCAATCACCAGAGCGCCCTCGACATATACGCCCTTCTTGTCGCTTTGCCCGTATCATTCAAGTGGGTGGCAAAAAGAGAGCTTTTCAGTCTTCCCTTTGTAGGATGGACCATGAAAAGGGCGCGCTATATCAGCCTGGACAGGGAAAATCCAAGGGAAGCCATAAAGGCCATCGACAACGCAGCCCGTCAGATCAGGGCGGGTGCGAATATTGTCATATTTCCCGAAGGCACAAGGAGCGCAGACGGACAGCTCCTCCCCTTCAAAAAGGGTGTCTTTACCCTCGCCCTTCGGGCCGGTGTTCCTATCGTGCCTGTGGGCATCCAGGGGTCAAGCGCGCTCCAGCCAAAAGCCTGTTTTATTCCACAAAAAAAAGGGGTAATATATATCAATATCGGTGAACCCATCATACCTGAGGAAACGGGAAGTTCTGCAAAAACAAAGGTCATGCTTGAAGTGAAAGCCTCCATTGAAAGGTTGATCGCATGTCAGGAGATCTAAAAAAAGAGATTCTGGGTATAGGCCTGTCCGGAATTTTTATATTTCTCATGGTAAGCCTCCTTTCCTATCACCCCTTTGACCCCTCTTTTAATACCGTTACCGAAGGGGTTGCAAAAAACCTTTGCGGAAAGGTGGGGTCTTACATGTCCGATCTTTTCATGCAGATCTTCGGCATAATGAGCTACCTTCTCTCTGCCTTTTTACTCCTTTTCGCTGCCTTCTATGTGAGAAAAAAGGAACCCCCTCACCCCCTTATTCTCGCTTCCGGCCTTGTCCTCTTTTTTCTGTCCTTTTCCGCCCTCCTCCAGATCATGGTGGGTAAGGTAAAGTTAGGCGGTATTGCCATGCCTTTCTCGGGATTTCTCGGATCCCTTCTCGAGAGAACCCTTGTTGCCCTTTTCAGTTACTTCGGTAGTATCCTTATTGCTGTTATCCTTCTCCTTATCTCTCTCTTCCTCATCATACAGGCGCCCCTCCTCTCCGTCATCGAGAAGGGTATTGCAAGGAGAAAACCCCTTGAGCGGAGGAAGGAGATAAAGGTTACCGAGGAAAAGAAGGCTGAACCCCCGAAAAAGGAGGAAAAAAAGCCTGTCCAGGAATCCTTCGAATTTTTTCATGAGATAGGCCCGTACAAGCTTCCCCCGGTTTCACTCCTCGATGCAGTGGAGAGAAAAGAGGTGAAGATAGACAAGGAGAGTATCCAGTATAATGCCCAGATACTCGAAAAAAAGCTGAAAGATTATGGTATTGACGGGAAGGTTTCCGAGGTTCAGCCCGGACCGGTGATCACCATGTATGAGTTTGAACCTGCACCGGGCATAAAGGTAAGCAGGATTTCGAATCTTGCCGATGATCTTGCCATGGCCCTGAGCGCTGTTTCAATCAGAATTATTGCCCCTATTCCGGGAAAAGCCGTAGTGGGCATAGAAGTGCCGAACAAAACCCGGCAGACCGTCTATTTCAGGGAGATTATAGAATCGGAGACCTTTGCCTCCTCCCATTCCCACCTCACCCTTGTTCTGGGAAAAACCATTTCCGGCGACCCATATGTGGCTGACCTGACAAAGATGCCCCACCTCCTTGTGGCAGGGGCAACGGGCTCAGGAAAGAGCGTTTCCCTCAACGCCATGATATGCAGCATCCTTTTCAAAGCTACCCCCATGAATGTGAAGTTCCTTATGATAGACATGAAAATGCTCGAACTCTCCTTTTATGACGGCATCCCCCACCTCCTCCTTCCCGTAGTTACTAACGCCAAGAACGCAAAGACGGCGCTCCGGTGGATGACCGACGAGATGGAGAGACGGTACTCCATGATGGCGGAGAAAGGGGTGCGGAGTATTGAGAAGTACAATCAGAAAATGGTAAAGCAGGAAATGGAGACCATCCCCTACATTGTGGTGGTCATAGATGAGCTTGCCGATCTTATGATGGTCTCGCCGAAAGAGGTGGAGGAATACATTGCACGCCTGGCTCAGATGGCGCGGGCATCGGGCATCCACCTTATTCTTGCCACCCAGAGGCCCTCAGTGGATGTGCTTACAGGTATCATCAAGGCAAATTTTCCCGCCCGTGTGGCCTGCAAGGTCTTCTCAAAGGTAGACTCCAGGACTATCCTTGACACGAATGGGGCGGAAAGCCTTCTCGGAAATGGCGATATGCTCTTTTTGAGCCCCGGCATCGGGAGACTTAAGCGCCTTCACGGACCATTTGTCTCCGAGGCCGAGATAAAAAGGATCGTGGAATTCCTGAAGCAGCAGGGTACGCCCTCTTACCAGAGTGAGATTCTGGAGGAAAAGACCGAAGAGGAGAACGGGGAAGAGGTTGATGATGACAAGTATAAAGAGGCCGTCGAATTTGTTGTGGAAAAAGGTGAGGCCTCTATCAGTATGGTCCAGAGAAGGTTCCGTATAGGCTACAACAGGGCGGCGCGGATTATCGAAAGGATGGAGAGGGAGGATATCGTCGGCCCCTCGGACGGGGTAAAGCCCCGGGAAGTGCTGAGAAGGAAGTAAGAAGTAAGGAGTAAGGAGTGAAAAACTTGTGGGAGAAAGATAAAGCATTGAAAAAACATATTATTGCAAAACTGACCTTATTTTTTGTATTCAGCATAGTTATCTTTGCCGGAATTGCTGCGGCCCAATCACGCCCCACGCCCCTTGCCCCACGCCCCACGGATTCAGGCCCGTCTCCCTTTGAGGGCATCAAGAAGACCTATTCGGAGATCGTGACCATGGAGGCCCGTTTCCATCAAACGATCTTTATCGCGAGCCTGAAAAAGGAAAGGGAATCGGACGGGGAATTTTTTTACAAGAGACAAAAGGGCTTTTTATGGCGGTATAAAGTACCAAAAGTGAAGCTTTTCCTCTATGATGGAAAATACATCTGGCAGTCAGAGGTTGACAAACCCTTTATTGTCAAGGAAAAGATCCGGAAAGAGAAGACGGGGGGTACATTTCTTGACCTCATAGAAGACATTGCAAAACTGGACGAGATCTTTACCCTGAAGCAGCAGATGCGCTCGGGAGACCTGGATGTTCTTGAGCTCATACCCAAAAAGGATGGGCCTGTCACCTCCGCAAAGGTCTGGATTGACAAACAGAACCGGGTAACAAAACTGGAGATCAATGAATTCACGGGCAATACAAACACCATAAGGTTCTCATCCATAAAGATCAATCAGCCTATTAACGATGGGCAGTTTATCTTCAAGCCCGACAAGGAGAAGGAGGTCATGGAGAGATAGTATGGTTAGGTTAGAGATGCACCCCTTTTCTCCCATGCGCCGCTGCCAGGCTTTTCTTCGCTATCCGCTATCCGCTATCCGCTATCCGCTATCCGCTAACGACTGCCTTTATGCTCCATAAAGATGAAGCCATAGTCCTTTTTAAAAGGGCATACGGAGAATCGGACAAGATCATACGGCTCTTTACCCTCACCTCTGGCAAGATTGCCGCTATTGCTAAGGGGGCAAGCAAAAGCCAGAAAAGATTTGCGAATACCCTCGAACCCTTCAACCACATAAGGGTCGAATATTTTGAAAAATTCGGCAAGGGTCTTGTAAGAATTGACAATGCAGACATTGTGGAAACAAACAGCGGCATCGAGCGGAGCCTGAGAAGGGCCAGCACCGCAGCCTTTTTTACGGAATTTGCCGATAGGCTTACAAAGGACCGGGAGCGGAATATTGACCTCTTTCATACCTTGAAGGAGGTGCTCCTTTTCACAAAACAGAGGGAGCTTTCCTACATGGATATACTCCGTTATGAATTAAAAATGCTCGAAACCCTTGGATATATGCCGAACTTTACCGCCTGCGTATATTGCGGTAAAAACGTGAAAGAGGAAATGAAGGTCTGCTTTTCCCGGGAACGGGGCGGTATCCTCTGCTCCGCCTGCTCAAGCCCTCTCCCCCACAGGGTTTATTCAGCGGGCACCATACCCGGAATCGCGCGAATCGGTAATAACCATCATCGTTCAGCCTTTGAGGTTCACGACAAAGAGGGTTTGCCCTATATGCAGGACACCGGTGACGTGAAAAGGTTTGAGAGGGAGGCGCGGGAGATTATGGAGGGGTTCATCTCCTTCCATCTCGATGTGGAATTCAAATCATACAGGATATTAAAAAGCCTTATGGGATAGATGTTGCCGATAACTTCGGAGCCCTCTCTAAACCTGTTTCTTCAGAAGGGCTTGGGCAATCCTTATAATCAGAACGGAGATAACCCCCCAAGCGCAGGGAAGCCATAGGGGTATATTAAAAAAGGTAGGCATCGTATAGCTCCAGATACCGACCTTCGTGGCAATAATCTCCGCAATTGTGCCCATCACAGCGCCGGAAATAAAGACAACATGATCTTCATTGTTGGGCCACAGGAAGTATCGTACACAATAGGTGCCCATCAGGACAAGCAGAACAAGGATGTTGTTCTTCCAGACAAGGATTACAAGGAACACGAGGAACCAGAAGATGGCAAGGTCGCGAATCAAAACATTCCGGTCCTCTTTAGTCATTCCCGCCACCCTTTTTACCTCCAGATGCAGCGGGATATCCTGCTGTGTTCGGTGCCATGACTGGTTCGCTCATAGTATCTTTTGCAAGTCTTCTGAGGATATCTCGCAGTCGCGCATTATCTGAGCCAGAAGTCCTCGGCCGATTGTCTCGCCTGCATGCATAGGCACGACCGTGCATCTGCCATCGTGGTGTTGAAGAAACCTGTGGCTGCCTCTGCTACGAGCCACCACAAACCCTATCTTCTTAAGGGCTTTGATGAGATGTTGGCCTGTGATAGCTGGAAGGCTACTCACGTGTTGACTGCCACACGTTGAACCCCAATAAACTCGGTGGCCGCGGGTTCTTCCGCTTCGAGGCAAAGTTCAATTGCCTCTTTGACTCTTTTCATCAGCACGTCCAGCGACTTTGCCTGTGTGTGGCACCCTCGCAATGTGGGCACCGAGGCAACGAAGTATCCGTCCTCATCTTTTTCGATAACCACGCTAAATTCTCTATTCATTTCAGTAGCCCTCCATATCTTATAGTATCACAGAGGAGGAATTGTTTCATCTTCTATTTGGAGCGAACAAAAAGCTGAGCCAGAGGCAACGCTTCTTTGTTGCCGATTGGCATTATCTCTCACTACAAATTAAAATGTCAAGGGCGGACCTTTTGCTCGCGTCGGCCAGTTGGACAGTCTTCGGTCACAGGATGAAGTCCGTTGAAAGAAATCGAGATCTACGTTCCGTGATAATGGACTTAATGATCCGTCTGTTTGCATCGGTGGCCTTGGCTGCGACAAGTGTTCGAATAGTGAAAACCCTCAGGGCATCTGAAACGGATAGGGTGCCTTCTGCGGAGTCTTTTCTGCCGGTGAAAGGAAATATGTCAGGACCACGTTGGCACTGACTGTTTATGTTAACCCGGCACACCTGATTGACCATAGGATCTATGAGGTCGGCGATGAGTTCCGCATTACTTCCGAACAGGCTGACCTGCTGCCCGTAGTCAGATTGAGTCACGTAGTCCATGGGCTCTTCGATATCAGTGAAGGCGGCAATCGGGACGACCGGGCCGAACTGCTCCTCGGAATAAAGCCTCATGCCGGGTCCAACCGGATATACAATTGCCGGAGACATGAAGGTGTGCTTCACGGTCCCGCCATTTTCGTTGACTACGTGTGCACCTTTGGTGCGAGCGTCATCGATCAACTCCGTGAGATACTTTGTCTTGTCAGGTTCCGGCAAAGGCGTGATCCGGACCCCTGTATCCCAGGGCATCCCCTCTTTGAGCTTCCCGACGGCGTCACTGAATTTCGTTATGAACTCATCGACAATGTCTTTATGAATAAAAAGTATCTTAAGGGCTGTGCACCGCTGACCATTGAAAGACAGAGCCCCCAATGCGCATTCTTGCACCGCATTATCGATATCTGCGTCCTTCAGGACAATCGCGGCATTCTTGGCTTCGAGACCGAGTATGCAGCGCAGGCGATGCGGTTTCGGATGCTGGTGTTTCAGAACGTCAGCAACCCGGCTGCTGCCGATAAATGCCAGCACATCGATTCTTCCGGATTTCATGAGGGGGCCAACGACTTTATGCCCCTCTCCGTAAACTGTGTTGACCACACCTCTGGGAAAGGAATCCCGAAAGGCCCCAAGGAGTGGCTGGTGGAGCAAAACCCCCAGTTTCGGCGGCTTGAAGATCACCGTATTGCCCATGATGAGTGCGGGGATAAGGGTCGCGAAGGTTTCATTGAGCGGATAGTTGAAGGGTCCCATACAAAGCGCCACGCCGAGCGGCGCACGACGAATCTGCCCGATCACGCCCTGTTCGATAACAAAACGAGACGAAAGGCGATCCAGGTCCTTCAGGGCATCAATGGTGTCCCTTATGTAGTCTACAGTCCGGTCAAATTCCTTCTCAGCATCAGGAAGCGTCTTTCCAATCTCCCACATCAGGAGTTTGACAACTTCTTCCCGCTGCTCCTGCATCCGGTAGGCAAATGCTTCAACGTGTCGTATCCGTCCCTCAACAGACATGGTCGGCCACGGCCCTCGCCCATGATCGTATGCCCTGCAGGCTGCATCAAGAGTCTCCAGGGCCTGCTCTTCTGTCAGGAGGGGATAGCTGCCGATTAGCTTCTGCCGAACAATACCGTCGATTGCTTCGCATATCGGGGACAGCACGTCTTGCTGCGGGCCGGTCCATTCTTTGATTGCACCATCGCAGAGGTATTGGCGCTGCTCAATAGGGGAAGCGATGCGATGCTTCTCTGGAACCATATGGTCGTTGGGAAAGATCGAAGCAAAAAACTCGTCTGTCATTTTGGTTTCTCCGCGGGTCAATACCCCGAAGCTCGCTTCGAGATAGCCCAAGTTATTGTCTCGCTTCTGATGCCCCGTAGTTTGCTGCGGGGTAGTTCATTTCTCAATTCTGTCCAATGGCGAGTTAAGCCGGAGCGTAAATGATCGTCTCCAATGTCTGGTTCGCTTCATCGATAAACATCTTTTCGATGACCAATTTTGACTATCCAAATGGTAAGCACCTCGTCTTGAATGGAATAGACAATTCTGTATCGACCCTGACGAACACGGTACCTTTCCTGACCGGTCAACTTTTCACAGCCTGGAGGTCGTGGATTTTCTGCCAGCATTTCTATGTGATGTAGAATCTTCTCAATTTCTTTCTTGGGAATTGCCATGAAGTCTTTCTCAACTGATTCCCTGAAATAAATGTTATATACGACCATCTCGTCTCAGCCTTTTTATCATTTCTTCATAGGCGATCAGGGGTTCTCCGACTCTTTCCTCGAATGCCGCAATATCTTCGACATCTTCCGCAAGGGCTTCTTTAACAGCATTATTCACAAGTTCCGATACCGAACAGGATGTTTCAACTGCCTTTAGTCGTAACGCCTTATGCAGTTCGGGGTCCAAATATATTGTGGCTCTCTTAGCTTGTATGGCCATAACATCACCTCCTTATGTAGCTATGTTACTATAGCACCATGACGTCATTACGTCAAGGTCGTCAGCTTTGTTTTTCTAAAACGAACATCGAAATCAGCCAGAGCCGTATTTATCGGCGATTGGCTGCATCAAGTGCATCAAGTGGTGTACGCCCGGCATGGGCGTGAACTTATGGGGCGACCTGTCTGCGTGCGGTCACCGCACAGGCAAGCGACACAACGAAGCCCAAAGGTTTAAGGAGATAGGGTAAATACGGCTCAATCCTCATTATCCGGCTATGGCCCGATGACTTCGACAAACCAACCCGTGCGGACCCGCATGCGTGGTGGTGTGGTAAGGGACGGTTTGAAGCCGTCCCTTACCCGATTGGGCAAGATTTCATGTTCTCCATATATGCCGCCATGCTCCGTCTTCATCGCCTTTCAATCGGAATGATTCCCTGTAGCTTGCTGCGGGGTAACAACATTTCCTCGCCCCTCCGGGGGAGAGGGTAGGGTGAGGGGGATGTGGCTCTTATTCCACTGATACCCCGTTGCTTGCAGCGGGGAGTTTCATTTTCGGGTTATGCGCCCTTTTGATAGTGCGAAGCGTACCAGTCCACTACCTCCCTTATCATCTTCTGGTAAGAAGTCCTCTGCTTCCTTGCCTCTTCTTTAAAAAATGCAATGCTCGATTTCTTTAAGGATATGGTGACCTTCACATTGTCTTCCCTCAGCACCAACTGATCGGGTGGGGGGAGAAAATCTTTAACGATCTTCAGATCGCCCATAGGTTCTTCAGTGTATTTTGTTTTGGTCTTCATAAACCTTCCTTCCTTTTCTCCAATAGCCTGCGCCATAGATGCGAATAACGTTGCCACGGTATGTAAATCTGACAGTCAAAATGCCTTCGCCGACGTGCCCCATACAGTAATACCGGTCTTCTTCAGTGCTATGTGCTATGTGTGGTGTCCTCCGCGATAACACGATGGGGGTCAAGAAAAGCCTGCTGTGCAGTCAGAAAAGAAATACCATGTTTAGCTTGGTTTTCCTTATCCTTTTCTTCATCCCATTCAAACGTTGTTCTTCTCATTAGCACACTATACCAAGTTTACGCATTTAGGGCAATACTAATGTATGGTTAAAAATATGGCTTAATAATACCTTTCGTATTCATCGCATAATGCCGAGTTGAGCCAGGGGCGGAACGTTCTTTTCC
>PNOM01000050.1 GCA_013824835.1 Syntrophus sp. (in: bacteria)
CTGCCCCTGCGAAGCAGATTACCCTCACGGTGCAGGATAACGGTATCGGCATTCCTCCATCGATTGATACGGCAAATGCCACCGGGTTCGGCCTGCAGCTTGTTGATATGCTCGTAAGACAGCTTGACGGGACTATCCGGATTGAACGGGAGAAGGGGACAAGGTTTATCCTGGAATTTGACATACAAGGACCTTAACCCGGATATCTGATTATCTAATAAATAAAGGAAACCCTACTTTTTTTGGTAGAGAGGCGACATGCTCCGGAGAAAGGTCACGCTCTTTTTAAGGGCCTGAAAAGCCTTTTCAACCTCCTCCATGGTATTGGTAATGCCAAAGGAAACGATCAGGGTTCCCTGGGCTGCCGTATAATCGCAACCGGCAGCAATAAGCACATGGGAAGCCCTTAAAGACCCTGTAGCGCAGGCTGAACGGGTAGACGCATAGACACCCTCCTCATCGAGCATAAGGAGCATCGATTCCCCTTCTATGTACTTAACAGAAAAAGAGATGAGATTCGGAATGCTTAATTCAGGATGGCCGTTAATAACAATTTCATCAATGGTGAGAAGCTGTTCAACAAACGCGCTCTTCAGCCCGAGAAGATACGCCATGCGCTGAAACATCTCTTTCTTCGCCAACTCTGCAGCCTTCCCCATGCCAACTATACCGACCATATTCTGGGAGCCGGCCCTTAGATTGTACTCCTGTATACCGCCGTCAAGGAGGGGTGCAATTCGTGTCTTCGGACGTACATAAAGGGCCCCTACCCCGGAAGGTCCGTAAAACTGGTTGGCAGCCATACTCGCCAGGTCCACTCCCATCTCCTCTACATTAAAGGGCACTACCCCAATTGAAGCGACTGCATCGGTATGGAACAGAATACCCCGTTCTCTGGTGATCTTGCCGATCTCGGCTATGGGCTCAATGGTACCGATCTCGTTATTCGCATGCATGATGGTCACAAGGATCGTATCGTCGGTAATTGCCTTTTCAAGGCCTGCGGGGTCTACAAGCCCATACTTGTCGACAGGGAGGGATGTCACACGGTAGCCAAGCTTCATCAGCATCCTCAGGGAGCGAAGCACTGATTGATGTTCAATATTGGAGGTAATGATATGTCTCCCTTTCGCGCCCATAGCAAGGGCAACACCCTTTATGGCGTGATTTATTGATTCGGTACCCCCTGAGGTAAAGATAACCTCCTCGGGCTGGGCATGAATGAGACCTGCCACCTCCTTGCGGGCCCCTTCAAGGGTTTCCATTGCCTCATCCCCGATACGGTGCTGGCTTATAGGGTTACCGAATTTGTTTTGAATATATTCAACCATCGCGTTCCGCACCTCCGGATGGAGGGGCGTCGCAGAAATATGATCCAGATATATGGGTTGCATGATCACCTCTTCAGCAGCATGTCTTTTATTTGTCGAGTGTGGGCTTTCCGCAATTACTGCACGAGGATCCCTTCACAAGGAGCTCCTGATTACAATAAGGACAGAAGCATGTCCCCTCATGGGAAGATATAAGCTCAACCTTCATATCCTTCCTTCTTCGCACCTTCCCTTCCTTGCGGTCAAGGTAATCCCTGATTGCCTCCTGGAGGGCATCTGCCCCGAGATTCGAGCAATGGAGCTCGTTTGTGGGAAGATCCCCCAGCTCCTCTGCAACCACTTTATTGCTAATCTTCATAGCATCATCAATGGTTTTGCCCTTTGCCATATCCGTTACTACACTTGATACCGCGATTGCCGCTCCGCACCCGAAGGTCTCAAACCGTATATCTTCAATACGGTCATCCCTAACCTTTATCATAATGGTCATCATGTCGCCACAGACCGGATTTCCGACCTGGCCGACACCATCTGGATTCTCTATTTTCCCCGCATTATGGGGGTTTTCAAGAAGCTCCTTCACTTTATCCGAATATTTCATAGAAATCTCCTTTAATTTCAGAACTTCGGTGCCTGGAACAACACGCCGCCGAAAATAAGCCACGATAAAAGGAGTGTCCAGAAAATGTTAAAAGTCTGTGCAATAAGGAAGGCAATTGCCGGTCTTCCTCCCTCCATTTTAAAGAGGTCTGCAAAACGGGTCTCAAGACCGATACAGGTGAAGGCCATGGCAAACCACCATGTACGCATGGAACCGAGTTGTCCTTTTACCGCATCAACTGTCTTTGCATCAAGAATAAATGAAAAGATGAGAGATGCAATTATAAACCCGAGTACAAATTTCGGGAAGCGATACCATATTTCCGCTGCCCCGGGTTTTTCACCAGGCACCGCTTTTTTGAAAGTCCAGACTATGGCCAGTATGAAAGCTGCGAAACCGATAAGCACATTCTGCGACATCTTAACGATAACACCCACTTTCATTGCTGTTTCGCTGACCAGAGAACCTGCAGCCACCACGGAACCGCTCGTATCAAGGGTGCCGCCCATCCAGGCGCCGGCAACCATGTGATCCATTCCCGTTGCTTTAATAATCCATGGCATAACAACCATCATGGGAACGGCACAGACAAGGATAATCGATGTTACGTAGCTCAGTTTTTTCGGATCTCCTTTTACCGCACCTGAAGTAGCAATGGCCGCGGAAACACCGCATATGGAAACCCCGCTGGCAAGGATTGCCGAGAATTCTTCATCAACCTTGAATTTCCGGCAAACCCAGTAACAGAAATACCAGACAACCCCTACGACAAGAAGGCCCTGAACGATCCCGTAACCACCTGCTTTAATAATTTCTCCAAAGAGAATTCCTGAACCCAGAATAACAAGCCCTGTTTTAATGAAGTATTCGGTCCGGACAGCAGCCAGTAACCACTTTGGGGTACCCACTGTGTTGCTGATAACGAGACCGATCAAAAGACACCAGATCACATATTCCAAACCATAATAGAGGATGGAATAATTACCGGCAAGGAACTGGGCAATAAAGGCAATAATAAAAATAATCGGAAAACCAGCGATAAACTTTCCCACAGGGAAGCCCATCAATGCAGCGCCGATGGCTGCAATGATCCAGAAAAAGATGAGGACCCAGAAAGCAGCTATGAAGTTTTCCCCTGAGAATACCTTCTCAATAGTACTCCCCGTTTGCCCCCGTATGCTTCTCATAAGGGGGTTCACCTTCTTCTTCAATCCTTCGTCTTTTGCCGTTTTGCCGACCTCATCAACCTTCTTGATTGAGCCACTAACGGCTTTCCGGTCTTTGGACTCAAGGGCAGTTTTCAGGGCCAATAATTGCTCCTGAAGGGGCTGCTCTCCCTTACTCCCCGCGTCCTTTGCGAGTTTCTCTACCCCTGGTATCTGCTCTTCTGCAAAGGTGGCAAACTCACCGTCTGTTGTCCATTTGAAACTCACATTTGTAAGTTTGAGACCAATCAGCGTGAGTATAATAATGAGAAAACCAATCCAGACTGCCATCCAGTCGTCTTTTTTCCACAACGATGACCAGTCAATCCCTTGTTTCTCTGCCATAGGTGCCCCCTTTTTATAGAATTTATTAAATAAGCAAGGCCATAACCATTATGTTTTTATTAATGCATTTATATATACTTGTCAACATCAAACATCCGGAGTTGATTATAACCCCTTTATCTTATGACATGTCCTGCATGGCTCCGGGGACTCGGGGAGGACAGTCTCTCCTGCCATTCTTACGGCAATGAAGGATTCGTAAAGCTCCCGCATTTTCTTTTGCCTCGCAATAAACCGTTCTCTAAACCTCCTGTATTCCTCCTTGTTCCATATTGTATCAAAATGCTCTCTGAATATATTCCCGAAACTGACCTTCTCCTGCAAATACTCATCTCCGCAGAATATGCGCCTCACAGGGGAAGGGATTGGCGGGTAAAGGTAGACACAGGGCGACACTTCGCCGTCCACTGATATGTAGAGGTTCAAAAGGGGGTTTTCACTACATACAGATACATTACGAGGCGACAGAGAAGGTATAACAAGTTTTATATTCATACGCCTCGCCTTTGCTTTTGCCTCCTCTATGATCGTCCCGTAAGGCTCTTCCCCTTCTTTGCATGTAAACACCCTCTCTTTGTCCTGCCTTTTATTCGACACAAGAACAAGGTTTACGAGAACAACCTCCCCTACCCCTGCATCCCTCGCAATATCAATAAGCTGCGGCACCTCTATGATGTTGTCGCGAACCATGAGATAGACGATATGGACACGAGGCTTCTCTGATTGCCTTTCTTTCCTGAGTCTGATCAGGTGCCGCATTGAATCGAGCAGTACATTAAAGTCAGAATTCACTCTGATCGAGTTGTGGGTTTCTGCCCTTGCCCCGGAAAGAGAGAATCCGATGAAATCGACCCCCGCATCAACAAGCCGGGCAGCATACTGCTCATCCAGGCCCGTCCCGCTTGTGACAAAACCAACTTCAGGCCCCTCTTTCTTTGCAAGGCGAATGAATTCAATAAGGTCTTTATGAAGCAGCGATTCGCCCCACCCCTCAAGAACAACGCTCTTCACCCTGTTGAGATAGGGTATGATCTTCCTGAAATCTTCCATTTCCATATCCCTGCGATACCAATTCTTATATTCCTCCTTTATACACATGGTGCAGCACAGGGAACAGCGGGTAGTCACCTCAATCTGCCATGCAGAGAAAGACCTCCTGCCCCCCATACCCCGCAAATTTCTCAATATGCCCATAATAAAAGTCTACCACATATGCCATGTAAGTGGTACGCCCTCATTTATGCTTGAAGTGAAAAATTAATATTCCTGGACGGCCCCCGGCACGAGAAGAACCTGTAGAACACATTTAGCGATGCCTTATTTTACCGGTAATCATTCCCATGGTAAAAGGGTATGATTACCGGTTTGGGTGGACGACGGCTTGGAGTGGAGTGCTTAGATGTGGATGAACTGCGAGCATTTGCTGACCGTAGGCGTATCGTGATACGGTGAAGGGCGCAAGCGCAGCAGGACGCCACAGATGAGTACTTGCGAACAAGCCGTTGGCCAACCAGGAGAATAGAGAAGTGTTATGAGACTTTTGACAGGATCGAATAAAACTGAGGGGTACCGCATGGGAGACATCTATATTGACACAACTTCCTATAGCCTGTACAATCAGTAGGAATATTAAGGGACACGAACGATATATGATGGACGCTATTGATCGTAAAATTCTTAACCTGATCCAGGAAGCATTTCCTGTGACCCCCCGTCCTTTTGCTGAAATTGGCAGAGAGACGGGGCTTACGGAAAAGGAAGCCCTGGAAAGGGTGCGAAGGCTTAAGGAAGATGGCTATATCAGAAGGATAGGTCCTGTGCTTGAGCCGAAGAAGCTCGTCTATACGAGCACCCTCTGCGGTGTCCATGTAAAGGAAGAGATACTTCTGGAAACAGCAATGGAGATAAACAGACACAAAGGGGTGACCCACAATTACGAACGGGACGGGGAGCTCAATCTCTGGTTCACAATCACCGCAAAATCCTTGGAGGAGATTGATACCTTCCTTTCCGGTCTCGAAGAGAAATTTTCCCTTACAATATACAGATTCCCCAAAAAGAAGGTGTTTAAGATAAAGACAATTTTTCCGCTGTGACCTACAGACCTATCCTTAAGGAGCTGACTCATGAACTACAACGACGACACAAGCCGAATACCGGATGCCGATGGCCCTGCTAAAAAACGGGTATTTCTCGTTGACGGCAATTCATATCTTTACCGGGCCTTTTTTGCAACCCCCCACCTCTCGAATTCCAGCGGACTGCCCACCAACGCTGTCTACGCCTTTATGAATATGATTAAAAAGCTGCTGAATGATGAGAAACCGGACAATATGATTGTCATATTCGACTCAAAGGGCCCCTCTTTCCGGGAAGAGATCCTGGTAACCTACAAGGCCCAGAGACCACCCATGCCGGGGAATCTGGTCGCGCAGATACCCTATGTAAAGCAGATCACAGAGGCTATGGGGCTCCCCATACTTGAAAAGGAAGGATTTGAAGCAGACGACATTATCGGCACCGTCGTAGATCAGATGTTGGAGCAGGATGTGCACATCTATATTGTCACGAGCGATAAAGACCTGATGCAGCTTGTTTCTGACAAGGTTTTTGTTTATGACTCCGCAAAAAACCTCCTCCTTGGCGAGAAAGAGGTAGAGACAAAACTCGGGGTAAAACCGTCTCTTGTCGTTGATTATCTTGCCCTTTCAGGGGACACCTCCGACAATATACCGGGCGTACCCGGCATAGGCGACAAAACAGCCCGGGACCTTGTGGCAACCTATGGAAATATAGATGAAATCTATGCCCATCTCGATTCGGTAAAAAAACCATCAGTGAAGGAGAAGCTCATAAAGGGGAAGGAACTTGCCTATATGAGTAAAGAGCTTGCTTCCCTCAGAAAGGATGTGCCAACACACGCCTCAATAGATACCCTTTGCATGGCAGAGCCTGATCTCGAAACCTTGCGGCGCCTCTTCCGGGAGCTTGAATTTACAACCCTCTACAGGGAGATCAGGGTAGGAAATCAGGAACAGAAGAAGTGGCCTTCAGTAGAACTTGACTATCTGCGCATGGAAACCATAGGGATTGTTGCACTCTTCCAGGGCAAAGACCCGAAGGATATCCAACTCGATCATTTTGCTGCCTTTGACGGGACGGGTATCTTCCTTTCCCGGGATGAGAAGGACCTTCTTGATATCATGTCCAGGGCCGGGGAACTGATTGTCCACAACCTGAAGCCTCTTTATACCCTCTCAGCAAATCGGCAAGTCACATTTACCAACCGATGTTTCGACACCATGCTCGCTGCCTACCTTATCAACCCTCTTCGAAAGGATTACGGGGTCGGGACCATCATCGAAGAGTACCTCGATGTGGAGCTCCCATCCCTGGATAAGGAACAAACCCTGCTGGACTGTATTCCATACCTTTTTGAACTAAAGAATATCCTTTTGGCAAAGATGGAAGAATCGGGTCTTACAGACCTTTTCTCCCGCATAGAGATGCCTCTCATTGAGGTGCTTGCCTCCATGGAAGATTATGGGGTAAAGGTCGACAGACGGACGTTTGCCATCCTGTCAAGGGACTTTGACAGCCGACTCACTACCCTCATGAAAAGGATATACGACCTGTCAGGGGGGGAAACTTTCAATATTAATTCCCCTCAGCAGCTTTCCCGTATCCTTTTTGAAACCCTTAAACTCCCCCCTGTAAAGAAAACCAAAACAGGATACTCCACTGACACGGACGTACTTCAGGCCCTCTCCATGTTCCACCCCTTACCCAAAGAAATACTCGAATACAGAAGTATTGCAAAACTGAAGAGCACCTATGTTGACGTGCTCCCTACGCTCATTAATCCAAGGAGCGGCAGAATCCATGCCTCCTTCAACCAGATGGTCACAGCAACAGGAAGGCTCTCCAGTACAGACCCCAATCTACAGAATATTCCTATTCGAGGTGAGGAAGGGACAAAGATTCGCCAGGCCTTTGTTCCGGACGAGGGCTTCCTTCTCCTTTCCTCCGACTACTCCCAGATAGAGCTTCGAATCCTTGCCCATATCTCACAGGATCAACTTCTCATCGACACCTTTCTGAGGGATGAGGATGTCCATATGAGGGTAGCCCAGGAGGTTTTTAAAGTAAATAACAACGATGTAACCCATGAAATGCGGCGAACGGCAAAAATCATAAACTTCGGCATCATTTACGGCATCAGCGGGTATGGCCTGTCAAAGGAGCTTGGGGTCTCGCCAAGGGAGGCGCAGGAGTATATTGACGAATACTTCCTGAAATATCAGGGTGTAAAAACATATATCGCGAGAACCATAGAGGAAGCCCGCACCAGCGGTTTTGTAAAAACCCTCTTCGGCAGAATACGGTATATACCGGAGATTATTAACCATGATGCAAACATAAGGCAGCTTGGGGAACGTCTTGCCATGAATACACCTATCCAGGGCACGGCAGCGGATATCATCAAGCTCGCCATGGTAAACATAGAAAAGCGGATAAAATCAATGCATCTCCTGTCCCGTCTCATCATGCAGATCCACGATGAGCTTGTCTTTGAGATAAAAGAGGAAGAGGCAGCGCTCATGGAACCCATGGTCCGGGAAGAAATGGAACAGGTGGTTACCCTTTCTGTACCTTTAAGGGTAAATCTCCGGAAGGGGCAGAATTGGGCTGAAGCTCACGATTAGAGGGCTCACCCAGGATTGAGAGAAGTTCAGCGCATATAATAAAGACAAAGACTGAAAAATAGAGCCAGAAAAGAAAGGCGATGAAGATGCCGTAGGTACCGAAAAAGGTGGTAACCTGTCCAAGATAGAGAATGAAGTGCTTAAAAAAGTGCCTGCCCAGATGCCAGAACAGGGTGGCACACCCCGTAGAAATGAGAATCACCGACCTTTTCCTCACCGGTGTCAGAAAATAATAGAGGAGATAAAACTGGGTAAAGGTAAAGAATATTTCAATCATACCGAAGGCATAGACAAAAAATGTTTTTGAAAAAAAGCCGGGCAATACATTCGCTGCCTTGCTCTGAATTACAAGACCAAAGACAAAACCGAAGAATATCATTGCCTGGACAAGGGAAAAAAGGAAGGTTAAAAGAAATTCTTCCCCTTTCCCTCTGATAAACCCCCTGGAGTGCCTCGCAAAGATAATACGGAAAGACGGCCGTATAATGGCAAATAATCTGGTAGCAAAGAAAAAGAGGGCAATAAGCCCGAGGGGTCCGGAAAGTTTTTTTGAAATAGAGATGATATTCATCTCCTTAAGGACCTTTTTAACCACGATCGTACTGTAAGGGTCTGGAATAATATTTCTTAAATACGCTTCCAGATGGACAGCCGGGTTACTCACGTCGATCACATGACCAAGGATAAATATGGAAAGGAGGGTAAAAGGAATAAAACTGAGAAGTATATAGAAACAGATGGATGAGACGATAATGTTTGCATTATCTCTCTGGTATTTCTTAAAAAGGGTTTTAATAAGATTGATGCTGTAGGTACCCTTTTTTCCGGCCTTTATCCCTAGCGCTGCTCTCATCCTATTCTTATTCTCGGGTCTGCGAATGCATACATGATATCTGCAAGCAGGTTGCCAAGAAGTGTCAAAAAGGCGCCGATAACAAGTATTCCCATAATAGTAGGATAATCCCTCGCCATAACGCTCATATAAAACAACTGACCCATGCCGGGAATGGAAAATATGGACTCAAAAATAACGCTCCCCCCTATAAGCCCGGGCACAGAGAGGCCCAGAATGGTGATTACCGGGAGAAGGGCATTTCGCAATGCATGTTTTCTGAGAATGATCGATTCAGGAATGCCCTTTGCACGAGCTGTAGTGATATATTCCTGCCTCAAGACTTCAAGGAGGCTATTTTTCATATACCTCGATACACCGGCCAGTCCCCCGAAGGCGGAGATGGATACAGGCAGAATGAGGTGTTTCGTAATATCCCACACCTTCTCAAAAGGGTTGAGGTCCGTAAAATCAAAAGACTTGATCCCTGAGATAGGCAGCATCTCAAGATAGACTCCAAAGAACATCATGAGAAGAAGGGCAAGCCAGAAGGTGGGAGCCGCATATCCTGCAAATACAAAGGCAGTGAGGAACTTGTCCGCGAGACTGTCTTTATACCTTGCGCAGTATATACCTATGGGAATCCCGATAATAAAGATCAGCACCATGGAAAAAAGGTTAATGGTGATCGTTATGGGAAGCCTTTCCTTGATCTTGTCAATAACAGGCCTTCTGTCAGGAGCAAAAGAGGTGCCGAAGTCAAGCTTCACCACCCTTTTAAGCCACAGATAGTACTGGACATGGAGAGGTTTATCAAGGCCGTAGTAGGCCCGTATGCGCTCCCGCACCTCTTTGGTCACCTTCGGGTTCATCTCTGCCTCAAGAACACCCGGTTCACCGGGGGTCAGGTGAATCACCACAAAGGAGATGAGGGTGATCCCGAAAAGCATGGGGATCATGAAGAGAAGTCTTTTAAGGAGATAGTGCGGCATTAGCCTTATACCTCCTCTGATTTTCCGGTACATACCATTTTATAAAATTATACATAAGCCCTGCAGGCCCTGGATCTATGCCTTTGAACCGCTTCTGGATCGCTATATTGGCATAGGGAACAAAGAGAAATGTGAGAGGCTGCTCCTCTGCCACGATTTCCTGGAAACGGAAGAGATACCCTTTTCGCTCTGCCCGGTCCAGGGTGTGCCGTGCCTTTACGAGGAGATCATCCGCCTCTTTATTCTCAAAACCGATAAAATTAAGCTCCTTTTTCCCCTGCTTTGAAGAATGCCATATATCAAAGGGGTCCGGATCCTGTGAAATAGACCACCCGAGCATCACCGCCTCAAAGTTCCTTTTGTCGATAAACTCATTGATGAGGGCAGCCCACTCGATTACCCTGATCTTGACCCGTATGCCTATTTCAGATAACCTCCGCTGTATAAGCTCGGCGCATTTAATCCTCACATCATTCCCCTGATTGACAAGGACGGTAAATTCAAAAGGGGTTCCATTCTTGTAGAGTATCCCGTCAGTCCCCTTCCGAAAACCCGCTTCAGCAAGGAGTGCAAGGGCTTTCTCTTTGTCGTAGGCATATTTCTTTACATTCCCGTTGTAGGCCCACATATCGGGCTTGAAAGGGCCCGTTGCCTCAACCCCTTCCCCGAGGAGTATGCCGTCAATGATCTCCTGTTTGTTGATACCGTAACTGATTGCCTGCCTCACCCTTTTGTCCTTGAAAAATTGATGCCTCAGATTGTAGCCCAGATAGACATAAGTGAAGGAAAGATACTTGAACTTGTTAAATTCCCTCTTGAACTTCGGAAAATCTGTCTGTCTCAGGGTCTGCATAGGGGTGAGTCCTGCCATATCTATCCCGTTCTGTTTGAGTTCCAGAAAAGTTGTCGCGCTGTCGGGAATAATCCGCATCATATAGCGGCTGATATAGGGTCTCCCTTCAAAATAGCGGGGATTCGCCATAAGGATAAGCCTGTCCCCTCCTGTCCATTCCTTGAATATGAATGGTCCTGTCCCGATGGGCGCCCTCCGCAGAGGAGAAGCAGTAATATCTTTTCCTTCAAGAAGGTGTCTCGGCAGGACCGCAATACCCCAACTCATAAGGGCAGGGGCAAAGGGTTTCTCGTAAGTTACCTTAAAGGTAAAGTCATCGAGGACCTCCGCCTTCTTCACAAGAAGGAAATCACCTGAGTAGGCAGTGGGGGTTTTCGGGTCTATGGTTACCTTGTAGGTATACATCACATCATGGGCAGTAAAGGGTGTGCCGTCGTGCCAGGTAACATTCCTTTTCAAATGAAATGTAAAAGAGAGGTTATCCTTCGAGATTTCCCATGATTCCGCAAGATCGCCGATAACATTGAGGTTTCTGTCATACTTGACAAGACCATTATAAATATAGGAGGCAACTTCATGAGACGGGCTATCTGAAGAGAGCATGGGGATCAGGTTTGAAGGCTCCCCTATTGATGCCGTAATAATCGTGTCCCCGTACGAAGGCGTACCGGGATCATCGTAGAAGGCCGTATCTTTCTTCTTTCCGCAGGAGAGGCAGAAGAAAAGCACTATGACACATATAAGCATTTTTCGAAGATACATTATGGTCCCGGTTATTCTAACAAAAGGCAGCCAATAAAGTAAAGGGCATAACATTTATTAAGTGAAGCATTGATTATGTCGATAAAGGTATATAATATTCTTGCAGTCTCCCGCCATCTCCGGGGAAAAATACATGTAACGGGGTGAGATATGAAAACACGGATGAGATTTATTCTATGCTGCTCTATCCTTTTTGCCTTGTCCATTGCATTTGTCCCTTTAAACGCAATTTCACAGGACAGGCGATGGGTCTCTTTTTCCAACGACAAAAACTCTACCGGAACAGAATATTATTATGACCGCGAGACCGTCGCCTATATGCCCCAGAATCGCGTCAGTGTATGGTTAAAGGTTGTTTCATCAGGAGATGAAGAACTCATACATACGGAAATTGAGTGCTTTGGAAGGATGTTTCGTACAATCGCCGGGCCGAAGCCTCTTTTTATGAAAAGAGATAATAGATCCTATGTTGCAAACGGATGGCTGGATATACCCCCTGATTCAGAGGTATATCTCCTCAGCAAGATTGTCTGCAAACCCCCGGCAAAAGATTACCAGAAGTAACTACATTCGAAATACCTATTTGAATTTGTGGTGATCCTTGTTCTTTTCGTAGAGTATCTTGAGACCCCTCAGGGTGAGGAATTCATCCACTTCATCAACGGTCTGTGATTCCTTAAATATAAAGCTCGATAGCCCCCCTGTGGCAATGACATAGGGATTTGTCTTCATTTCCTCTTTCATCCTGTTTACTATACCGTCTACCAGGCTTACATATCCGTAAATGATGCCCGCCTGCATGGCATGGACCGTATTTTTGCCTATAAGGCTTTTCGGTTTTATTAATTCTACCCTCGGGAGTTTGGATGCCCTTTCAAAAAGGGCCTCAAGGGATATCATAATCCCCGGGGCAATTGCCCCTCCCATGTACTCGCCCTTGGGCGTTATGTAGTCAAATGTGGTTGCCGTTCCAAAATCGACAATAATCTGTGCCTTTTTATATTTCTCATACCCTGCCACGGCATTGACAATCCTGTCCGCACCTACCTCCTGCGGATTTTCATAGAGTATAGGCATTCCGGTCTTGATTCCCGGTTCCACCACAATTGGCATAATGCCTATATATTTGCGGCAGACTATCTCAAAGGGGATGAGCATGGGAGGGACGACACACGAAATAATTGCGCTGTCGATATCGCCCAGCTTTATTTTATCGAAATAAAGGAGGCTGTTTAAAAGGATGGCATACTCATCCACTGTTTTGTGTATTACCGTACTCAATCGCCAGTGGTTTACGAGGGTATCATTCTCATAAATGCCGAATACTATGTTGGTGTTTCCAATGTCTATTACAAGTAGCATAATTAAAAGTTCACGTCTCCTGCTATGATTTTTTTTGTTGTACCATTCTCATTAAGAAGTATGGCGCCGTCAGTGCCTATTCCCTCGCAGATACCCTTATAATGTGTTCCCATTTGAACAATTTCGAGGTATTTCCCTTTTATGGCTGCCCTCTTTTCCCAGATACTGCAAATCTCCAACTCGCTCTTCTCTGTGAAGATTGTGTAGTATTTCTCCAGGTTGGTCAATAACCTACCACAGACTGATGCTCTTTCATATATCTTTTTTGTTTCCATCAAGAGGGAGGTTGCTTTCCGTTGTATCTCATCACCCATCTCCTCTTCTGTCATGTTGATGTTAAGCCCGATCCCCACTATCACGAATCTTATCATCTCCGCTTCGGTTGAAAGTTCAAGAAGGGTGCCGCTTACCTTTCTCCCCTGAATCAGCACATCATTGGGCCACTTGAGGGTCGGCTCCATTCCGAGGGCCTTTATCGTATCGTAAATGGCAAGGGATGAGAGGAAGGTAATTGGATAGACGCGTGAAGGGTGAATATGGGGTCTCAGAATGACTGACAAATAGAGATTTTTTCTTTCCGGAGAAAACCAGACCCGTCCGAGCCGCCCTTTTCCGACATTCTGGGATTCGGCAACAACACAGGTACCCTCCGGTTCACCTCCGAGGGCAAGCCTGAAGGCAAGCAGGTTAGTTGAGTCCACATTTTCCTTATAGATCACCTTCCGGCCAATAACCCCTGTATCGAGAAATCGGTCAATCTCCCATGAGTAAAGCCTGTCGGGACCTTGTATAAGGCGATATCCTTTGCCTTTCAGTTTTGCTATTTCATATCCTGCCTGCTCGATCTGGTTGATATATTTCCATATGGCTGTTCTCGATATACCGATTTTACCCGCAATATAGTCCCCTGATATAAAATCGTTCTTCTCTCTTAAGAATGTCAGCAATTCTTTTATTCTATCCATTTTCTATTGAGTCGTAGTGGGAAAAATACATGGTAAAGGAGGCCCTTCCCTGGGAAAGGGATCGCACATCCGTTGAATAGCCGAACATCTTTGTGAGCGGCGCATGGGCCTGAATTACGGTAATCTTGTCTTTTGACAGCACATCCGTAATCTGACACTTCCTCCCATTCAAATCCCCTATAATTTCTCCGAGGAATTCGTTCGGCACTGTGACAGCAAGAGACATAAAGGGAACAAGAAGAACAGGTTTGGCCTCAGAACATGCCTTTCTAAAGCCCTCGTAAGCTGCCATTTTAAGACACAGTCTCGCAAATTCCGGATTGGTGAAAGATGCGTCCATGATCTCTACCTTTATATCCGTTAAGGGAAAACCCTTTACCACTCCAATGTTTGAAGCCTCATTAATACCCTCTTCAAGAGCCTTCGCATAGGGAAAGACAGGGTGCTCCTCAGGGATCCGGGAGGAAATAACAATGCCCCCCCCTCTCTGATTGGGCAACATACGGAGAGATACCCACCCCTTTGAGGCACTGCCTGCAGTCATGCCAGGCATACCCGCCATGGTCTTTTCAAAGGTATGGTCTATGGTTGCCTCTTTCTCGACAGTCTCTTTGTAGACTACCTGCGGCTTGCCTACATGAAGTTCAATACCGAACTCCTCTTTAATTCTCCTTACAACTACATCGAGATGGAGCTCGCCCATGCCGGACACTATTGTCTGGTATACGTCTTCATCGGTTCTCACCACAAACGTGGGGTCTTCTTCCCCAATCCTCTGGAGAGTAAGGAGAAGCTTCTCCTGGTCAACATTCTTCCTGGGCTCAACTGCAATGGAGATAACGGGCTGATAAAACTCTATCTGTTCCAGGATTATCGGTTTAGCCTTCGTGAGAGTGTGTCCGGTTGAAGTCTCTTTCAGCCCCACCATGCCTACAATGGCACCTGCCCTCGCCTCTTCTATCCTTTCCCTGTGATTCGCGTGCATCCTGAAAATCCTGGAGATTTTTTCCTTTTTATTAAGGTTCACATTTACAATTTCGTCGCCTACCTTTATTACTCCTCCGTATACCCTTACATAGACAAGCTTCCTCCCTTCCTGCATGACCACCTTAAATGCAAGGGCAGTAAAGTCTTCGTCATCCCTTGCTTCCCTCTGCTCAGTCTCTCCTGTCTGGGGGTTAATGCCTTCCATTGGCGGCACATCGAGTGGAGACGGAAGGTAACGTACAACTGCGTCCATGAGGGGCTGGATGCCTTTATTGCGAAGCGCTGTTCCGCAAAGAACCGGCACACATTTGAGGGCTATAGTCCCTTTTCTCAGGACACTGTGAATAAGGGCCTCATCAATCCCCTCCCCTTCAAGGTAGAGCTCCATAAAATGGTCATCAATAAGGGAAAGCTTCTCAAAGAATTTTTCCCTATAGGAATGCGCTGCCTCCTCATACTCTTTCGGGATCGATATAGAGCGGTATGTTGCTCCCTGATCTTCTTCACCCCATACAAGGGCCTTCATGGTGATAAGATCAACAACGCCGTAAAAACCGTCCTCCCTTCCCAGGGGAATCTGTATAGGGATCGGGTTCGCGCCGAATTTTTCAACAATCATATCCACAGCAGTAAAGAAGTCTGAACCAATCCTGTCAAGTTTGTTGATAAAAGCAATCCTCGGGACATGATATTTATCCGCCTGGTGCCACACGGTCTCTGATTGCGGTTCAACTCCCCCCACACCGCAGAAGACTGCCACCATACCGTCAAGAACACGGAGTGATCTCTCGACTTCTATGGTAAAATCGACATGACCCGGTGTATCAATCAGCTGAATCTCATGGTTATCCCAATAGAGGGTTGTCACTGCTGATGTTATGGTAATCCCCCTTTCCTGCTCCTGGGGCATATAATCCATTGTTGCCGTACCTTCGTGTACCTCCCCTATTTTATGGGTCTTCCCTGTATAGAAGAGAATACGCTCCGTAACGGTTGTCTTGCCCGCATCTATATGGGCTGCTATACCGATATTTCTTATTTTTGTCAAACGCAGTTCTTCTTTTTTCATGACTTGAAAATATGACTTATTATGTATAAAAAGTCAATAAATAAGGGGTTAAACTGTAATTCTCCAGCCTCAATAAGATTTGCCCGCCCCTTCCGCCTGGATGCCGTCAAGTAACGGGAATGATGACTTTTTATCCCAAAATGATGACAACTACTCAAATTTATGATAGTATAAATTATTGTTAAACTTAGTTATACACAGGGTAACAATGCTTGGCTTGCAGGAATACGAACTACCGGTTCTTTTCCCTATGGAACACTTCAGATACAGGTGTAAACAAAGGCCTACCAAAAAGAGAGATGAAAGGATTAATCGGAATGGATGTTCATAACGATTTCAACGATATTAATACCAATTATCAGACACTCTTCGATAAAATGTCTGATACAATAGTAATACACAACACAGAACAGAACATTACCTCATGCAACAGGGCTTTTTGCGAACTTTTCGGTTACACTCGTGACCAGATTGCAGGAAAATCTATCCGGATCATCTTTGACTCCGATAAAAATTATGAGACTTTTTGCGAAAAGACAGCCACGGGGATTAGAAAAGGAAATACCTTCCGGGGAGAATGGTATTTTGTAAGGAACGACGGCACACCTTTCCCTATGGAAATAGTGATATCAGCCATTTATGATGACAACGGCGTTAAAACCGGATACTTCTCTATAGGTAGAGACATAACTGAACGGAGAAAAACCGAAGACTCCCTTAAAGAATCTGAGGAACGTTACAGGATCGCCATAGAACATTCAAATGACGGGGTCGCAATAGTCAAGGACTTTGTCCATATTTACGTAAACAATAAACTCGCGGAAATGTTCGGTTATGAGAGTCCTCTTCTCATTACAGGCAAATCCATAGCTCTTCTCGTTCACCCTGACGATCGCAGCCGTATTCTTTACTATGTGGAACAAAGACAAGGGGATGGTATTGCCCCGTCACGATATGAGTTCAAAGGGATAAAAAGTGATGGAAACCTGATTTACATCGAAGCCTCAGTAACAACAATCACCTATCATGGGGAAAAAGATATTCTTGTGTACATGAGGGATAATACAGAAAGAAAACTCTCCGAGGAAGCACTGCGGGAAAGCGAGGAGAAATACCGCCTCCTCATAGAACATGCAACTGACTCTATCTTCATTATTCAGGACGGCGTTATCAAATTCCCCAACCCGAAGACAGAAGAAAAACTCGGTTATACCGGAAAAGAATTGGAGCAGATGCCCTTTATTGACCACGTTCACAGCGCAGACAAAGAGATGGTATTAGAGAAACATCGCAGAAGAATTAACGGAGAGGAGACCACGAGTACATATTCATGCAGGATTATCAATAGAGACGGCACGGAGTTGTGGGGTGAGGTAAGCAGTGTTGTCATTGATTGGCAGGGCAAACCGGCTTCTCTCGTCTTTATACGAGATATTACAGAACAAAAAAAGCTTGAGTCTCAACTCTTCCAGGCACAAAAAATGGAGGCTATAGGCACGCTCGCGGGCGGTATTGCCCATGACTTCAACAATCTCCTCATGGGTATTCAGGGGAATGCCTCTCTATTGCTCTACAATCTGGACCCTGCCCACCCTCACTACGAAAAATTGAAACAGATTCAGGAGCATGTTATGAGCGGGGCTGACCTGACAAAGCAACTACTGGGGTTCGCGAGAGGCGGACGATATGAAGCTAAACCCTCTGACCTCAATGATATTATAAAAAAGAGTTCAACCATGTTCGGCCGCACGAAGAAAGAGATTGCCATACACAGAAAATTACGGAAGGATCTATGGATTGCGGAAATCGATCCGGGACAGATAGAACAGGTGCTTCTTAACCTCTATGTTAATGCATGGCAAGCCATGCCTCTCGGTGGAAGTCTTTACATTGAGACCAACAATATCATCCTGGACAGACACTTCACGCAACAGTTTGACCTTAAAGAAGGCAATTATGTAAAAATTGTTGTGACCGACACAGGGGTGGGGATGGACGAGAAAACAAAAGAGAGAATCTTCGAACCCTTCTTCACTACCAAAGAGATGGGGCGCGGCACCGGTCTCGGCCTTGCCTCAGCCTATGGCATCGTCAAGGGGCACAAAGGAATAATCAACGTATACAGCGCCCAGGACCACGGGACAACCTTCTCCATCTACCTGCCTGCCTCGGAAAAGGAGGCACAAAAGAATATATTTTCCTCTGAAGAGATTATCAAGAAAGGCACAGAGACCATACTCCTCGTGGACGACGAAGAGCAAATTCTCAAGGTAAGCAGCGAGATACTACTTGCCCTCGGATACAAAATCCTTACTGCGAGAAACGGCAGGGAAGCGGTGGATCTCTACAGTATACACAATGAGAACATTGACCTCGTAGTCCTTGACATGATCATGCCCGACATGGGCGGCGGGGAGACCTTTGCGTTCCTGAAGATGATTAATCCCCTTGTTAAGGCCATTCTTTCCAGCGGATACAGCCTGAATGAACAGGCAAAAGATATTGTGGAACAAGGTTGCAAGGGATTTATACAAAAACCCTTTACTATCCAGGCCCTCTCACAGAAGATAAGAGAGGTTCTGGATAAAAAGTAGGGTTTTCAAGGGGATATTCACAAAATGGAACTATACCTCGTCGAGCTCAGAAATATGCTCTGCAATCACCTTGCAATGGTCTGATATAACCTCGAGGTTGATCAGCATATCAACAAATATAGGACCCGCTTCTGCCCGGCACATCTTTGTATAAAATCTTTCCAGGTGCCTTTTTGTTGCTTCCTTTACCTTGACTGCAATCTCCCTGTTCTCCGAGAAAATTGCTTCAATATCGGCCTCATCCCTCTTTTGAAGCAGAGAGGCTGCATTTTCAACATTCTTCCCCACGAGTCGGCAGATTTCGTTCAATTCAGCTTGAGCCGGGTCTGAGAAGACTGCCCTTCTTTTGTATTTTGATTCAGCCAGTTCAACAAGATTCGTAGAACGGTCCCCGATACGTTCAATATCATAGACAATTACGGAAAAAGCAAAGAGTCTTTTTGACAACTCAGGGGAAAGGTTCCCACACGAGACATTCCACAGGAAATTGGTTATCTCAGCCTGGAGGTTGTCCACAACAAGCTCTATATACATGACATCTCGTTTCTTTCCCTCTTCCCACTTTGTAATCAGCCCCATGCTCTCCCTCAACATCCGCTGAGCGAGCATAATCTCCCGGGCCAGCTCTTTATTAACACAGACCAGCGCGTCACTCGCTGAGACCTGGCATTTTTCATCAAGATATTCGGGCCATAAGGGCAAGGCTTCATCCTGTCCTGGCAGGATTTTTTCAATCAATAAAGAAAACGGTTTTAAAATAAATATGAATACAGCAACGATGAGGAGGCTTAAAAGTACATGACCATAGGCTATCTCCTGGGCGATATCAGAAGAAAGGTATTTAAGTAGAGAAACACAGAGGGGAAGGAAGAGAAGACAGATTGCCACCCCGGTGCATTTAAAAAGAAGATGGGAAAGGGCACTCCTCTTCCCATTTACACTCATAAACACACTCCCCATAATGGCTGTTGCCGTAGTGCCTATGTTTGCTCCAAGGACAATGGGGAGCGCATTTTCAATGGATACAAGGCCCTGCTGGCCGAGAACAATAAGGATGCTTACAGGAATAGCGGAGGCATGGACAAGAGCAGTAAAGATTACACCTATTGCGAGACCCACCAAAGGGTTTTTTGTCTCCCGAAAAAAGCGCATGAACTGCTCATTCTCTTTCAGGGGGGCAGTAGCATCACCCACAAGGCTCAGACCGAAGAAAATGAGACCAAAGTAGATGATCATCTCTCCAACAGGTTTCCATTTGTCCTTTCCCGAGAAATAGACAAGGGCCCCGATAAATATGATGAGGGGCGAAAAGGCGGTCACATTCCAGACCACAAGCTGGGCCGTAATGGTAGTTCCGATATCAGCACCCAGTATTATGCCCAGTGAGCTGTAGAAGCTTATCAGGCCGGCGCTTACAATGCTCACAGTAATAAGTGTAGTCGCTGAGCTGCTCTGAAAAATAACTGTTGCCCCTATGCCTGTCAAAAGGCCGAAAAAAGGGTTTTTTACGGAGAATTTGATAAAATTTCTAATACGGGCGCTGAGAAACAGCTCCATGGCCGTGCTCAACTTCATCATTCCAAAAAGGAAAAGGGCAAGACCAGTGATGAAGAGGAGAAGACCGTTCATTGTTGCCTGTTAACCCCCAGCGCAGCAACTCACGAAACCTTGCTCCCGTTAGGTATATCCTTATCAGGGATCATAAGCACCAGGGTCGTCTTATCCTCATTCGAGGCAGCAAGAAGCATCCCGTGAGACATTATTCCCCGTAATTTTCTTGGCTCCAGATTTGTTACTACCATAATCTTTTTCCCTATCAACTCCTCCTTTGAATAAAAGAGTTTGATTCCTGCAACAATGGTCCGCTCATCGCCTGCATCAATGGTAAGCCTGTAGAGCTTGTCCGCTCCTTCAATATCGTCACACTCCTTAATCTGCGCCACCCTGAGGTCCATTGCCTGAAACATGTCGAAGGTTATATTTTCCATCTTTTACTCCTCCATATAGAAACCGTTCTATGTTCAACGTTCTATGTTCAACGTTCTATGTTCAACGTTCAAAAGACTTTATACTGAAATTCACATAAGATCACTTCAAAAACAACTTCAAAAAAACTTGGCTTAACGCTGAACAATGTTCCTCAAAATCCCTATTCCTTCAATTTCTACCTCTACCTCATCGCCCGCCTGGATCGGGCCTACCCCTGGCGGCGTACCTGTAATGATCACGTCTCCGGGAAGAAGGGTCATTATACGCGACACATAAGAGACCAGCTCGTACACATCAAAAATCATATTCCTTGTGCTGGAGTGCTGTTTCACAACCCCATTTACCCTTGTCACAATCCCCACGTTTGAGGGGTCAATATCTGTGGCAATCCGCGGCCCCAGAGGACAGAAGGTGTCGAAGGATTTCGCCCTTGTCCACTGGCCGTCTATTCTCTGAAGGTCCCTTGCAGTCACATCATTCGCGCAGGAGTAGCCTGCTATGTGATGCACTGCATCCGCCTTCAAGACATTTTTCGTTAAATCCCTGATTACGATTGCGAGTTCACCTTCATAGTGTAATTCATCCGTTTGGGGCGGATATATAATAGCCTCCCCGTTTTCAATCACCGCGGTTGCCGGCTTTAAAAATATGAGGGGCTGGTCAGGAACCTGAACGTTCATCTCCTTTGCATGATCGTAATAATTGAGTCCAATCGCAATTATCTTGGTTGGATTAAACATGCCTCTCTCCCCTCATGCAGTATATGATGGTAATATGCTACCTTTTTCTCATCCGGCTAAGATTGATATAGATCAAAATAAAACCCACAATGGCCATGGCGCCGAGAAGGAGCATTCCCGTCATTTCCCTGCCCAGGATACCCACCATGTTAATATAGGTAATAATAGAAAGAATCGCGATAATTATCAACATCCCGTATAGAGGCATTTTCCTATTCTCCTCCCGTAGAGGATCGGCAGGCACCTCTTTTTCCTGGTCCTGTCTTTCCGGTACAGGGGATTGGGGCGCCTCCCTGGGGGGCAAAAATCTTTTTCCGATAATAAAATAGATCAGCATGCCGAGGGGGGCGAAAAGTACCACGAGGAGCCATAAAATTTTATTCAGTTTTGAGAAATTACTCCTGAAAATATCAATTATGGCCCAGACGGATATAACCAGTGAAACTGCCATAAAGGCAATTATTGAAGGAGATATGTTTTGCGTATTTTCCATTATGTTATGAACCCTATATCAACCTATTCAACGTGTCCCCGTCAAGGATTTTTTGAAAAGGGTGCCGCAGAGGGTTGGTGGCTGCAACACAGACCCAGATATTCTTCTGGGCCAAACCCTAAGGAATAGCAATTCTCGGTGAATATGCAACTGCTTGATATTTTACAGGAATATATTGGATAATAAAAATATATGGGTATTAAAATACGGTATACCGGAGGGGAAGGTCTTCGAATATTGAATCGCCCTCTCAGTTATCGAATCAGGATATCAAACCACAATAAACACCAAACAGAGCACAAAAAGGCAGAAAACCCCTTATTTACCAATGCCTTTGCCTTGCGTTAAAGCCCCCTTAAACTTCC
>PNOM01000051.1 GCA_013824835.1 Syntrophus sp. (in: bacteria)
ATATAGTTCATCTTCAGCAATGGTTATTTAAAGGCCGCAGGGGAAATCATATCCCCTGCGGCCTTTTGTTATGGAATTTTTCCCTTGACACAAAGACCTGTCGCATGTCCTTTAATTATCAAGAGAAGACGTCCTCGTAAAAAGTCCCAAACACGTCACTCCGGCGAAAGCCGGAGTCCAGAACTAATTTAAATTACTGGATTCCGTGTCAAGCACGGAATGACGAAAGAGAGATAATTGACTCTTTACGAGGGCATCAGAGAAGGTTGGGGAACAAATCCTTTGGCAGATATGTCTAATAATACAGATAACCGGAACAGGGCATTGAAAGATGATAACAGGCTGGTATCCTTGTGTCTGAAAGGGGATGTGAATGCCTTTGAGGTTCTGGTAGAGAGGTATCAGAAAAGGATGCTCAATATTGCCTTCAGGATGACAGGGGATTATGAGGAGGCGTGCGATATCGTACAGGACGCATTTCTCGCAGCATACAGATCCATTAAAAAGTTCAGGGGTGACTCGGTTTTCTCTACATGGCTTACTGCCATCACCATAAATCACACAAAGAACCGTCTGAAGCAGATGAGGACCAGGCGCTATCACGAGGTGATATCAATTGACGATCCCCAGGATAATCAGGATGACCGTATCGCTTTTGAGCCCCAATACATTGGGCCTACTGCTGTGGAACAGCTTGAAACAAAGGATATTCAGGCTAAGGTGCAGGAATGCATTAATGCCCTTGATGAAGAATATAAAGCAGTGCTTGTGTTGCGGGATATTCAGGAGTTTTCTTATGACGAGATACGTGATATTCTTAAAATACCCGACGGAACGGTAAAATCACGGCTTTTCAGGGCAAGGGATGCCATAAAAAACTGCCTGAAAAAGATACTTGAGGTATTGTGATGGACTGCAAAGGCATAGAAGAACAATTATCCGCCTATCTTGATGGCCCCATCTCCCCTGATGAGAAGGAGCATATCGATAATCACCTCGCATCATGCCCCCAATGCAGCGCCTCCCTTAAAGGCCTGAAAAAAACAGGGGAACTCTTAAAAAATCTTGAAGAAGTAGAACCGCCCCCCTGGCTCACCCGAAAGATTATGGCCCATGTCCGGGAAGAGGCGGAGCAAAAGAAAGGCCTGCTCCATCGACTCTTTTATCCTCTCCACATCAAGATCCCCATGGAGACCTTTGCCACCCTTCTAATAGTTGGAATAACCCTCTATGTTTACAAGACTGTAGAACCTGAGATAAAATTTATCGAGTCTCCTCCTGGCATTACTCAGACCATTCCAAAGGATAAAGCCCTGAGACCAACGGAAATATCCCCTTTACCACAACAGCAGAATACAAAAAAGGATCGTTCTGCAAAAGAAGCGACGCCTGTTCCCTCTGTGCCTGTTGAAGAGGACGTACTGAGATTGAGGGGTGGGGCTATTTCGGATAAGGTTCGGGAAGAAAGAACAGCAATGGATGTTTCATCAAAAAAGGAAACCCTTGATTCAGCGGTAATGCCCGCACCCGTTCCATCAGCCCCTGCACCTGCTTCAAGGGAGGCAAAAGGTTCTTTTTTTGAAGCCGGCAGGGCAAGTGAGGAGCGGGAACAAAGAGCGCGGGAGATGGGTTACTCTGCTGCTCGCCACGGGGCATCAAAGGCGAAACAACAGGATGAAGCTATCTCGAAGCAGGCTTCGGGGCATAGACCCGCAGGACAGTCAAAGGCAGCGGGTGCCCATAAACTCATGGAGACACCCGTGACTATAGAGGTTAAAGAGGTGAGTATTGCATTGAGGGAACTCGAAATACTTCTTAAGCAAATTGGCGCACAAGTGATTCAGAGAGAATCACGAGAAAATATGGAAATCGTTTTCACTCAGGTGAAGGCCGATAGAATGGACACATTTTTTGAGAAATTGAAGGCCGTCGGAGAGATTAAGGGAAAGATTCCTTCCCTTGCTATTCTGGAAACAGACAGTATAATCCGTATAGAAATCATCAAAAAATAGCCCTCGGATATAAAAATATTTTGCCCCACTTCATCAGGAACTTTTTTAAACCTTCTGCTGTCTAACCCAATAGAAGCAACTACAAGGATCTCAGGAGGTTATTATGAAAGGTATTTTAAAATTAACGGCTTTGGTTGTCCTTATATTTTTAAGTTTTTTCAACACGGGTTTCGGCAAAACCTTCCCCCCGCCTGACAAGGCTGATGATCGCACCCTGTCCCCCTATTTCTTTGTAAAGAGTGACGACCCCAATGTGGATCAACTCCCCCTGAAATCTACTTCTGCGGCAGTCACCATCTCGGGCGTAATCGCCGGGGTCGAGGTTACTCAGGTTTATAAAAATGAAGGGAAAAGACCGCTGGAGGCCATCTACGTCTTTCCCGCTTCAACAAGGGCCGCAGTGCACGGAATGAAGATGACTGTAGGCAAAAGGGTGATAAAGGCGCGGATCAGCAAGCGGGAGGATGCGCGCCAGGAGTACGAAAAGGCGCGGGAGCAGGGGAAAAGCGCCTCTCTTCTGGAGCAGCAGAGGCCAAATGTCTTTCAGATGAATGTGGCGAATATTATGCCCGGAGATGAGATAAAGGTCGAACTCCAATATACCGAATTACTTATACCCACAGACAGGATATATGGGTTTGTCTATCCCACTGTTGTAGGTCCCCGCTACTCCAATCAATCAGCGGAAACCGCATCCCCTTCTGAACACTGGGTGCAGAATCCCTATCTCCGGAAGGGAGAAGCGCCTGCCAGTACCTTTGATATTACTGTGAATCTTTCAGTAGGAATGCCCATTAAAGACCTCTCCTCAACATCCCACAAAGTGAAGACAACCTTTAGCGGGCCTTCTGCAGCAAAAATTGAGCTCGATAAATCGGAAGTATACGGCAGTAATCGAGACTATATACTCCGTTACCGCCTCGATGGAGAACAGATACAGTCCGGACTTCTCCTCTATGAAGGGGAAAAGGAAAACTTTTTTCTACTCATGATGCAGCCCCCAAAGAGGATTACCAATGCCCAAATCCCTGGCCGTGAATATGTGTTCATCGTTGATGTATCCGGTTCCATGTATGGATTTCCCCTGGAAATTTCAAAGAAACTTATAAAAAACCTCATCAGCAATCTCCGCACAACAGACCGGTTTAATGTCCTTCTCTTTTCCGGCGGTTCGTCCCTTATGTCCGAAGAATCGCAGCCTGCAACCCAGGAAAATATCAATAAGGCAATCAATCTAATTGACCGGCAGAAGGGAGGAGGCAGCACCGAGCTTCTCCCCGCACTCTCGCGAGCCCTTAAACTTGCAAGACCGGAAGGTTTTTCCCGTACTATCGTGATTGCAACGGATGGATATGTTACCGTGGAAGAAGAGGTTTTTGATCTTATCAGGAACAATCTTAATAATGCAAATATTTTTGCCTTCGGGATTGGAACAAGCGTTAACCGTCACATCATCGAAGGGATGGCCCATGTTGGCATGGGTGAACCTTTTGTCATCACCAGAGCTGAAGATGCGCCTGCAAAGGCAGACTCCTTCCGCACCATGATTCAATCCCCGGTATTAACCCGTGTAAAGGCGCACTTCAACGGTTTTACCACCTACGACGTGGAGCCTGTTGCGATCCCTGATGTTTTAGCTGAACGGCCCGTGATCCTCTTCGGGAAATGGCGTGGCGCCCTCCAGGGAACAATCGCCTTGAGCGGCCTATCCGGCAACGGAGAGTACAGGGATACCATCAACGTATCGACAATAAAGCCCTCGAAGACAAACGCTGCCCTTGAATATCTCTGGGCCCGTTACCGGATCACCCTCCTCTCCGATTACAATAATCTCCGCTCCAACGACAAACGGATCAAGGAGATAACCGGACTCGGTCTTGCCTATAACCTTTTGACCCAATACACCTCCTTTGTTGCCGTTGACTCAGAGGTGCGGAACAAAGATGGCAAAGTGGTTACAGTAAAACAGCCTCTCCCCATGCCACAGGGTGTTTCCGAATATGCGGTGGGCAATGGACAATACTATGGGATGGGCGGCGGAAGATCAGGCTATGCCTCTCATTACGCTGCGGCAAAAATAGCAAGACTTACAGAATATGAAGGAAAAGGACGGCAGGAGCAGTTCGTCGCAAAAGATGAGGGTAAACCAAAAAAGGCTGTCCGGATCGGAGACATAACTGTATCAGAAGGACTGTCCAAAGCAGCAGTTATGAATGCCCTGCAAAAGTATATTGAAGAGATTGAAAAGTATTGTAGTGGAAGCAGTCTTAAAGGGAAGCTTCTTATTCGTCTGGTCATCAGGAAGGATGGTTCGGTAAAGAATTTTGCTATTACCTCCAGCACTTTAAAGAACAGTGATGTCGAGAAATGGATTTCCACACAGATTATGAAATGGCAGTTTCCCCCTATTCAGAATGGCCGGGAGGCTCATGTAACCATTCCCTTTCTCTTCGGGACGTAGCAAGACAATGTTTTTACACGGATGCACACGGATAAGAGCACGATGTATACGGATGAAAGCAGGGAGAAGCAGCCAATGTAGACGGCATCGGGATAACCCACCAATGCCGTCTACACACCACCCCGCCTGAAGGCGGAGAGGGATTGACCGGATATGCCTGTGTATCGCATATCCGGTCAAATACAAAGCCCATCTGCTTTTATCTGCCTTTATCCGTGTCCATCCGTGTAAAATAAAGTCTTTCCGGTTCTAAAAACAGCTTCTCACTTGCATTTCCTATACAAATCCTCAACCTTCTTTCTCGCCCATGGGGTTTTTCTCAGAAACTTGAGACTCGATTTTATACTTGGATCATTATTAAAGCACTTGATATTAATGACTCTGCCCATTTTGTTCCACCCATAATGCTCAACAAGCCGGGTAAGCATCATTTCCAGGGTAACCCCGTGGAGAGGGTCATGGAGGCGCTGATTTGTCATGTCTTATCCTCTTTGATTCTTTCCCGCATTATAGCATTATTGCATCGCACATACTAAATTTATGATTATTATGCATAAAACAGGTATTTTGAGTCGTCTATGGTTTAACCTATATAGGAGGTTTACCGTATATGAGGCTCCCTACGAGACACGCGAAGAATCTGGTATTAATCATTCTAATGCTTATTTACCTGGTCCTGCTCATTCACTCCTATGCCCAAGCCGGGACGAAGGTAACGGAAGATAACACAAAACATAAGGCCACTCCCTCATCGTCGTTGAAAGTCGATATTATTGCTGAAGGAAAGGCACCCGTATCTGAGGACGAAGAAGAAGCAAAAAACACGGCAATTGAACATGCTAAAGATGTGGCCATCCTGAAAACAGCGGGTCATTTCGTAAATTCTGAGATCCTTCAGAAAGAACGAATAGTTCTTTTGAAAATATTTGCTTCAAGAAGAGATGAGATCATCGAAGACATCCGAATCCTTTCGGACCAGAAGACCGATGATGACTTTTACCGGATAAAGGCGGCCATTAAAGTGAGAAAAGACCTTGTGGAAGATGCCCTGATGAAAAATCTCTTCGATGACAGGGTAATCGTAATTGCCTCTGAGAAAAACAGCAAGAAAGCTCATACGCATTATATATTCGAGAAGGAGCTCGTGAGGAGAATAAAGGGAAAGGGTTATACTGTTATTGACAGCAGTACCATGAAAAATAAGGCAACCAACAGCCTTATCGCTTCCGCCCGCCAGGGAAATCATGAGTCTCTCCGAAGGCTCGGAATCTATTGTCTGGCTGATGTGATTGTGGTTGGTTCTGTTGAGGCATCCTTCAGCGAAAAGACCCAGGATATCTATTCATCCCGGGGAAAGGGGCTGGTCAGGATATATAGGATAGGGGATAAAAAAGAGATTGTCTCAGTCTCAAGACATGGCGTGAAGGGTTTCGGTTCTGATGAGGCCAAATCAGGCGTAGATGCAATCAGGCGGATATCACCCATGCTCGCAGATGAGGCGATAAAAGGCCTGCCTCCAAAACCTCTCAGGAAGGTTAAGGTATTCATAAAAGAGATTGAAAACCACGCATCCTTAGACAAGGCAAAAAGGATGCTCGCAGATATGCCGTACATAAGGGAGATAAAGAACGGTATTGCGGACATAAAAGGCGAAAAGGCTACGCTTTATATTAAAACGACAAAAAGCATTGATTATATTGTGAGAGAGATTGCTGAGCTTAAAAGATTTGTCGTTACAAACGTTAAGGAATCCGTTATTTTTCTCGAAGCACGGAGGATAAATTAAGTGGTTGTTTTTCCAAAGATATCCATTTATTATGTGATTGAAGGGGTAAAGATGAAAAAGATTAATCTTGTTATCTTCGTATGTTTGTTGATTGTCGTTTCTGTTTTCGGGATCGCCGAAGGTGCAGATGATCTGAAGCCAGAGGCTTTGAAGAACCTTCAAAAGTCTGTGGTAAAGGCATTGCCTGTTGAAGGAAACATTGTCCGCATTGCAGTTCTTGATTTTAAGGGCGATGATGGTACTGTCAAAAATGCCGTAATTTCAATTATCACGGAAAAAACCCCTTTTAAGGTCATAGAGCGGACAGACCTTGACAAGATTCTCAACGAGCAGGGTCTTCAACTGAGAGATGTCATGGATGAAAAGACGAGGATACGGCACGGCAGATTAAAAGGCGTACAGGGGTTGCTCATGGGCAAAGTCCAGGGTATGGAGAAGGGCTTTATGTCCTATACGATCAAGGTTCATCTGAAGCTTGATGATGTAGAAAGAGGAGAAATTGTCTTTTCAAAGGATTTTAACGTCAGCGCGGTTTCACCCTTGAGGAAGATCCTTTTTGTTGTAATTGCTGTTTTTATGGCAGGGATCATTGTAATAATGTTCCTCGCAAGGAGAAAGGGTTCAATAAAGGAATCGGTAATAAGCAAGGATGTAAAAGCCCGGGCCGATCTCACAATGGAAATGAATAAAGCCTTGACGATTGTGGGAGAGACAAAAAAGAGGCTCATGGATAAAGGAAGGACAGATGAGGCAGTACTTCTGAAGGATGCTGAAAGAGACCTGCTTTTTCTTAAAGAGAGTATTAATAATGCAGCAAGAGGGAATGGAGGAACAGGGAGCGTAACAGGGCTGAAAGAAACTCTTAAGTTTGATAAGGGGTTTGCCGATTCCGTTCAGAACCTTTCCAGGATTTCAGGGATGCTTCACGATAACGTAATATCGGGAAGCTCAGGATCTCTCGAAAGAGAGATAGATAGCTTCAGGAGAAATATCAAGATTGCAATGAACGGATTCGGCAACCAGCGGCCATAATGGAAGCCCTTCTTCAGCCGTCATTGTTTGTATGCTTTTCGAAGATGAATGAAAAAGGGGGTACCCATGGCAGGAATAATTCGATGCAGCAAAGGACATGAAAACATTGAGGGCGATAATTTCTGCAGATTTTGCGGAGAAAGGATAGGTGTCGTCGAGACACCGCCGCCTATTGCGGGCATGTTGTGGCAGAGAGGCGCCAATGATTTTGTTACGAGGATTGATACCGACGACCTGCAGGGAATCCTGAAAAAAGGCATAATCATTGAACAAAGCACAAAGGCGCTCCTTTTCATTAACGGTACTCTCGCTGAAACTCTGTATCCTGGAAAGTATGACCTCGGGGGCCTCACCGGCATACTCAGGCCTTTTGAACCGTTCAGGACTGTTACAGCCCTCCTTGTTGACTCGGGTGATATTGAGTTTCCCTTTACCGTAACTGACGTATACACAAATGATCCTCTGAAGATTGGTGTTAGTTGCAAGATTATCATACAGATTGAGAACCCTGTTGTATTTCTTAACAATGTAATGAAGGGGAGAAAAAATTATCTCATCGGCGAGATCAGGGGTGCCCTCTATGACGAGCTGCAGAATGCGCTCAATGAAACGGTGGGTAAAAAATCGTTAATTGACCTTAACTGGGATCTGTCCTTAAAGCAACAGTTTGAGGTCCAGGTGGAAAACCATCTCAGGACAACCTTCCAGCGGATGGGGTTGAGTTTAATCCAACTCAGGACCATAGATTACCGTTTCCAGGCCTTTGACAAAATCAGGGGTGTCTATGAAGAAATCTATCTTCAAGTGAGTGAAGAGGAAGCCCTTCTTCAGAAGAGAAAGCGGTTGTTTGATCTCTATGACCACAATCAGATTCAGGGCATTATCGAAGACACGAAAGAGCTTGAATACAGGGAACAAAGGCAGAAGGTATGGGCCAACATGAGGCGCCTTGTCAATTCTGACAAGATGGATGATGTTAAGTCTGCCGATGACCTTGAAGCCTTTATTCATGAAATGGATAAAGGGAAAATACTGCGGGATGAAGAGGTAAAAGACCTTGCGAATACCTTTGCCCAGAGCGGCCTGAGAAGAGATTTTCTGTTAAGTAAAATGCAGCTTGAGCAGGGGCTTGAGGCCCAGAGGATTCAGATGCTGGGCGCGGCTGAAAACGATCTGGCAGAATGGGAAATCCGGGCCAGGAAAGAACGGGAAGAGCTGGACATGAGCCTTGAAGGTCTTGAACGGGTTAAAAAAATAAAAACCCAGGAAAAACGTGAAGAAACGGATATTGAAATCGAAAGAGTGGGGCGTCTTACCCAATTGGGCGTTGAGGCGTTAATTCACGCCTCAGGTGTGGAGCAGGCGCAGATATTGGCAGACCTCAAGAAGACTGAAATATTAAAAGACCTGCCTGATGAAAAGATACTTGCCCTGGGGGCAAAGGATTCACCTGAGCTTGCGAAGGCCTTTCAGGAGAAATTCAGAGGGTTTTCATCGGATCTCCAGAAGAAAATGTATGAGGAGATGATGGAACAAAAAGATCAGTCCATGCGAATATTGCTGGAGATGTTTAATAAGAGATAAATATCAATATCAATCAGCAGGATAGGATATCGAGCCGTAAAATCGGCTCTTCAACCTTGGTTGCCCCGCGGTAAGACACGGGGTAGTTCATTTTAGGTTTGTTTTGGCCATCCGGCAGCTGTTTTTATTCTAATGGTGTGCTAAGGTATAGAGAGGAAGAATGGAGGTCAACACAGCGCAATTTTTTTGTATAAATGATATTCACAGAGGATGACGGATGGTCTGCACAAAATGTGGTAATAACAACACCGATGATGCGGTCTTTTGTGTAAGCTGCGGGGCAAATCTTACTGATCAGACCCCATCTCAAAAAAGGCCTGACAGCGGTTTTTCCCAGGACATTGACACTGCACCCGGAGACCCCTCTTCCCATGACAACCTCGACCGTCTCGCCCACACCTCTATAAAGGATAACCATGATGCCCGCGGTTCCGGAGGGGCCCGCATCCCTGCAAGAGAAGAGGGTCTTTTCTTTTCTGTAGGCTCCTTTTTTGCTTCCCGGTACGAGATTCTCTCAGAAGGGAAAAAGGGCGGCATGGGTGTTGTTTATAAGGTAAAAGATGCCAAGCTTAACAAAATAAAGGCTTTGAAGGTTATCCATCCGAGGCTCTTATCCTCCCCCCAGGCCCTGTCACGATTCAGGCAGGAAGTCTCCTTATCCCAGGATCTCCACCACCTCAATATTGTAAGTGTCTATGATCTTGATGAATACCATGGAAGAGAGTTTTTCACCATGGAGTGGATAGAAGGACCATCCTTAAGGGAACTCCTCGCAGAGAGGAGGAAGGAACATAAGCCTTTCACCCTGGAGGAAGCCTGTGCCATCATTTCCCAGCTTTCCGATGCCCTCTCTTATGCCCATCAATACACCATCCATCGGGATATTAAACCGGAGAATATATTAGTACAGAGGTCAGCAACCAGCAATCAGAAAACAAGAGAGACCATCCCCACCATTCCCCCTTTCGCAAAGGGGGAATTTATCCTCAAATTAACCGACTTTGGCATTGCCAAGATGCTCTCCCCGGCAGAGCTCATTACCACATCCCTTCAGATGGGTACTCCCTACTACATGGCGCCGGAGCAGAAGCTTGATGCTGCACATGTTGACCATAGAGCTGATATCTATGCAGCAGGGGTAGTGTTCTTTGAACTTCTTACCTTAGAGAACACCATAGGGCCTGATCTTCCCAGTGAACTCAATTGTGCTGTCCCAAAAGAAGTAGATGGCATCTACCGGAAAGCGGTTGCGACAAAACCGGAGAACCGATGGGGAGAGGTAAGGGAACTATCTCAAGCCCTCCACACCATAATTATCGCGGAGAGGAGAAAGAGTGAGGAGGGGGTATGGAAGGAGGGATGGCATAGGAAAACCGATGCCAAAGAGAGAACAGGAAAAGAGACGGGAGAGGTTGGAAGGAAGACGATTGAGAATGAATGTCTCACGGTGGAAACTGAAGAGACAGAGTTGAGAAGGTTGGGGGAAGAGAGACTTCGCACAGAAAACAAAGAGAAAAAAAGAGCGGAAGAAGAGAAGAATAGAATCGAAGAGGAGGGACTGCGCAAGGAAACAGAGGAAAGGAGGCGGAAAGAAGAGGAAAAGCGCCTCCTGAGGGAACAGGAGGAGGCTGAAAAACAGATTCTGACGGATGAACTCAAGGGACAGAAAGAAAGATCAAGAAAGCGATCAAGGATTATTCTTATTAGTTTCTGCATCTTTGGGGCAATGGTGCTCCTTGCGTCGGCTATCGGATATGTCTCCTACCGCCACGCACAGCAGCAGGTTGTCCTAACCCGGCAGCTTGAAAAAGAGAAAAGGGAAAAAGAACAATTAACAGAAAGGCAGAAGGCGATAGAAGCAAAACAGCAGGCAGACCTGCAGAGGCTGGAAGAACAAAGGAAACATGAAGATCGAAAAATATATGTTGATGAGAAAAAACAGGAAGGCCGGATAAAACAAGGGCAGTTGCTTCTTCGGAAGGCTCGGGCTTCTATAAAAAAGGGAAACCTCTCAGATGCACGAAGTTATCTCGAAGAGGCAAAGGGGTTTATTCCGGATGATAAGAATGTTGTAAGTATGGCCAATATCATTGAGAATGAAGAGAAAAAACAGAAAGTTGCTGTAGACAGGCAGCGCCAGTATGAGGAGGAAAAACGGGCAGAAGAACAAAAACGGGCAGAAGAACAAAAACGGGCAGAAGAACAAAAAAGAAAAGAAGCAGAAGAAAAAAGGGTTGCTGAAGAACAAAGGCTTGCAAGAGAGCGAAAGATTGCAGAGGAACAAAAAGTTGCAAGGGAACGAAAGGCAGAGGAGGAACGAAGGCTTGCAGAACAGAAAAGACAGAAGGAAGAACAAAGGCTTGCAAGAGAGCGAAAGGCGGCGGAAGAGCTTGCCGAAAAACAGAGAGCTGCTGAAGCTAAATGGCAGGGGGGTATAATAAAACTGAATTACACTAATTTTTTCCCGGCTACACACCTTCAAAGCATCACTGCAGAGAAATGGTGCCGGGAAATAGAGAAAAAGACCCGTAACAGGATTAAATTTGCCTATTATCCGGGAGGCGCCCTTACGCCGCCGCCTCAAACCTATGATGCCGTTGTGAAGGGTACTGCCGACATTGGAATGAGTGTTTTTGCCTATACAAAAGGAAGATTCCCCCTCACGGAAGTTATTGATCTGCCCCTTGGTTATCGGAGCGGTCTTGTGGCAACAAGGCTGATAAATGAATACTACAAAAGGTTTCGACCCAATGAGCTTGGTGATGTTAAAGTGCTTTATCTCCATGCTCATGGTCCGGGAATATTGCATACAAAGAGCCCTGTATACAGGCTTGAAGACTTGAGTGGCATGAAAATAAGAGCTACAGGACCGGCAGCAAAAATTGCGCCCGCCCTTGGGGCTGCGCCTGTGGCCATATCGATGCCGGAGGCATATGACGCCCTCCGCACCGGTGTTGCAGAGGGGGCTTTTGTTCCCATTGAGGCCCTCCTGGGCTGGAAATGGGGTGAAGTTATAAATTCGACAACCCAATGTTTCGGCGTTGCATATTCAATCGGCATGTTTGTTGTGATGAATAAAACAAAGTGGAATTCCCTTCCCCCGGATATTCAAAGGATTTTTGAACAGGTCAGCGCCGAATGGATAGAAGTTCAGGGCAGGGCATGGGATGAAATAGACAAAAAGGGGAGAGAATTTACTTTAAGAAGGGGTAATAAACTTATTCCCTTATCTCAAGAGGAAGATGCACGATGGACTGCAAGAGTACGGCCACTCCTTGATGAATATGTAAGAAATACAAGATCAAAGGGGCTTCCTGGAGATGAAGCATTGAAATTCTGCCTTGATTACCTTGCCAGGCATAAGAGATGATGGATAAAGAAGCCGAAACCAACATCATGGCAGATCACCTTAAGACCGGGGAATGTTCTGCTGAAACCATCCAGAAGCAGATGCCCGTCATCGTCTCAGACCTTTCTGCCCTTTACGAAATCATACGGTCCAATCCGGATATAAAAGCCCGGAAAGATGCTGCAACCCATCTGCTCGGCCTTGTTGATACATATGAAGATATTGATGTGGATATGATAACAGAGGTCTACAGATCTGAGAGAGAGATTGCGGTTGCCACGGTATTGAAAAGGGTTTTGAACAAATTACAGATCAAGCAGATCCTTACCCATGACCCGACCGAGGGGTATGATCCGAGGCTTTCCCCTGAAGAAGAGTTAAAAATAAACGAAGAGATCAAAAGACTCAAAAGGCTTTATGATACGTCGAAGAAGGAAGAAGGCTCCTTTGACCGGAAATACAGCATTGTTCAGCATATTGATCAGGGAGGGATGGCTAAGATTTATAAAGGGATAAAGCTTGATGACAATCAGCCCGTTGCTATAAAGTTCCTCCTCCTTGAAGAACTTTCTCACCATATTAATCCGGAAAGACTGATTGCACGGTTCAGGAGGGAAGGCGAGCTTCTGACAAAAAGGCTGAAGCATCCTAACATTATTAAGGCATTCGAATACGGTGAAGCTGATAAGGAATATTATATTGTCCTGGAGTATGTTGAAGGGGAAACCCTTGAAGGCATGATTAAACAAAAGCCCCTTGATCTCGATAATTTTAAAAAGGTTGCCCTGCAGATCCTTGATGCCGTCGAATATATCCACGGAAATGACGTGATACACAGGGACATAAAACCGGGGAATATACTTGTTGAACGGTCAGCGGTCAGCGGTCAAACATTAGAGGAAGCCCGTTGGTGTACAATCAAACTTGCCGATTTTGGGCTCGCGAAGGACAAATATGATAAGAAGCTTTCAAAGCTTTTCTTTCAGGGAGGGACCGACCTCTATTCATCCCCCCAGCAGTTGAGGGATACGCGGGATGTTGATGAAAGAGATGATATCTTCTCCGTGGGCAAGACATTATACGAGATGCTCACAGGAAAGACCTTTACCAATGATGAGTCGTACATGCCTATGGTCCTGGAAAACGACCTCCTTTCCCAAGAGGTCAACACTGTTATCCGGAAGTGTCTTAGTCATGAACGGCAGGACAGGTATCGGAATATACATGAATTGAGGAGCGCCTTGCTGGGCGCCCTTCGGGCAGCATAAAAACTGGTTCCAATTAATTAAAAGATAGAGCAAACATGGACGAGAAGAAACGTATTTATATAAAGGTGGATTCCATCATTAAAGAGGACGGCAAATCCTCCTATATCGGCGAGGATGATTATGTGAGCCTTACAAAAGATGGAATTATCATCCATTTCCATATTAAAAATCCTTCCATCCATATGGAGAATGTCTTGAGGACAGTAAAACGGGCCCAGAAGATCGTAAGGGACCGCCTTGACTATGAACTCGAAAATATTGATATCAGTATTTACGGGTCAAAAGAGGAACTCAGACAGGAAGGCAGGTCAAGGAGTGTATATGCTTCATGGATAGCGGGAATATTTGATGGAAAAATCAGGATTATTGCTGATGGAGGGGAAGAAGATCCGGAAGCGCTCTATATTGTCCTGACTCACGAGATTATTCATCTTGCAGTATTTCATATAGGCCAGGGGCAATGCCCTTACTGGATGGAAGAGGGAGTGGCTGTGTATCTTTCCCAGGAGCTCCCGGACCAATACCTCCATGCACTGAAAAAGGCGATTAAGTCCGATAGAATACTGCCCCTTGATGCCCTGAAAACCCCCCTCCCCGTTGATGTTGACCTGGACATACGTCAGCTTCTCTACTCGGAAACATCCAGCATCGTCGAGTACCTTGTGGAATCCTACGGCTGGGATGCAGTCAAGTCCATAATCCGGCAATGCAGACAGGTGAAATTCAGCGAACTGTTAGCCGGCCTGAGTCTCAATCACTATCTTTTAGAACAGGGGTGGAAAAGGTGGTACAGGAATAAAAATGCATAAAATTCCCTTCAAAATAGTCCTAATAGGAGCGGGCAATGATAGATTTTAAATCTATTACAGATGAAGACCTTTACGGGATGTGTGCTTCGGGAGACGAAGGAGCCTGGAGATATTTGTATAACTATATACTGAAGATATGCGAATGGAGCAGGATTGATGATCCTGAAGATATGGCGAGCACCGTAACCCTGGAACTCATAGAAAGGGCCCTGAAAAAGGTCAGGCATAAAGACAAATTCAGGAGTTTTGTAAAGGTGATGACGAAAAACAGGATCATTGACAGTTTCAAGTCCTCCTCAAAGAAAGAAATACCTATGAGCAGCTTTATAAAAGATGATGACGAGGATGGGGTAACCCCGGAGATAGGACGCCAGGAGCCTGATCAGATAGAAAGCCTTTTTCGAACCGAGATTGCTGCTATAGTAGACGCAGCCATAGAGAAGCTCCCGATAAGGTGCCGGAATATTATCCGGGAATATTTGAATTTCAAAAAGGGGCTCTATGACAATTACGAGGAGCTGAGCAGGGTGCTTGAAATGCCGGTCCCGACCATATCTTCCAGTGTCAGCAGATGCATGAAGATATTGGTTAATTATAAAGAAATCAAGACATTAAAAACGTTTGCATAAAGGGAGGCTGCCATGAAATGCAATGAGATCAATTTTATCGAATATATAGAAGGCAGAGCCTCGGAAAAGACTGAGGCCCATATAAAGGAGTGCAGGAAATGTCAGAAAGAATCTGTTAAGTTTTCCAGGTTTGTTAATCTTATTACCCCGATGTGGGCAGCGGGCAGGGCGCTTGAAGCAGAGCTTGACAGGGACCTCCAGTCAATGGATCCAAGAAAGATGAAATATCTTCCCGATACTATTTCTAAAAAGGTAACAGAGCTAAGGGAAAGAAGCATTGTCGGGAAACTCAAAAGGGTACTCGGCAGAGGGAAGGAAAATGCCCAGGAGCTTATTGATGGTATTATGAGCCCCCGGGCCCACGCAGTACCGGCCAGTCCCGCTGATCTCACAAAAACCGGGAAACCAAAGGGGAAGAAGGCGCCTATCCGGAAGAAAGGTCCTGAAAGCAAGTAAATCCTCTTTTCTTGGCAGCCTTTTCTGCATAAACTTCTTATCCTCCTCCGTCCTTAATAGCATCGCCACACTATTAAGGAGGGGATGTCATGAATCCTGTAATAAACACGGCATTAGTAGCATCTGTTTTCGGTGTTTTCGGGTTTTTTCTTGCCTTTTCCCTGAAACGGGCAACCAACATCATCGTCTTCGGCATTTTTGCCTATGCCTCTTTTAAAGCCCTGGATTATCTTGGCGTGACAACGGACTGGAAGCTTTTCGATAATTTTGTCCATACCTTCACGCAGCTCGGGAGGACAACCCTTGATCTGATAAGCGGGGTATTGAACACGGCCACCTTTATCTCCGTGGCATGTTTTCTCTGTGGCGGTGTATCTGGTCTTCTCTTGAGGAAGTAGGCCCTTGTGGAACGAACATCTGAATTGAAATATCTTCTCCCGGTACTGCTGGTGATCAGCATTGCCTTTCTGCTCCTTCAGTCAAGCTATGGGGACAGAAACATTCCCATATCGATTGCAACCTTAAAGGGCGGCCTTGATATTTCCGATTACTTTCTTACCCCACTCCCTAACGCAATACATGCTTCTTTGTTTGTGGCCCTTTTTATGCTTACTCACATCTATCTGAGAATTAAACTTCCCGGCGCTGATCCCTTTATCCTGCCTGCCGTGGCCCTTCTCTCCGGCATTGGGCTGATTATGGTACTCCGGCTCTCTCCTGACCTTGCAATTTCCCGGAATGAGGTGCTCCTCTCTGTCTTCAGCAGGGCGCCCGATGCAACTATTACAGACAATGTCCACACCCTCGTCCAAATGGGCATGAGACATTTTATCAATATTGTGCTGGGCATACTGGTATTGATCGGTGCATTGAATGGATTTAACAAACGGGCTTTCTCCTGGCTTTCGTCAAAGAAATACTGCTGGGTGCTCCTTTCAGCAGTTCTCATAACAGTCACCCTTCTTTTCGGTACCAAAATTAACGGGAGGAAGCTCTGGATATTCGGTTTTCAGTCTGTGGAAGCGGTAAAACTGATGATGCTCTTTTTTGTTTCAGGATATATCTACGAAAAGGGAAAGGGCATCGAGCTTTACCGGCAGGGGGGCTTCAAGCACTGGCTCGGCTACGCGGTGCCTTTTGTGGCTATGTGGTTCTTTGCCCTGGTACCCCTTTTTATCCAGAAAGACCTCGGCCCTACGGTTTTGATTTTTGTTGTCCTCCTCCTCATGTTCTCCTATGCAGGCAACCGCAGTACAGTGACTATGCTCTTTATTCTATTGACCCTGTCAGCAGGGTTTATTTCTTATAACATCGGCTATCCATCTATTGTCCGGGAGAGGTTTGACATGCTCCTTGACCCCTTTGGGAGAAGCGAGGCAATGACAAGGGTGCTCTGGGCAATATCTTCCGGAGGTCTCATGGGTACAGGCATCGGGTATGGTCAGCCCCACAGGATCCCTGAGGTGCAGTCAGATTTTAACTTTACCGCCATCTGCGAAGAGATGGGATTTGTCGGCGCCATTTCTATCATCCTGGGGTATGCCCTTTTCCTCCATAGATGTTTCAAGATTGCATCCGCTGCAGAAAATGTATACAAAAAGACTCTCGTTGTCGGCATTGGCACATTAACCGGGATGCAGGCATGTATTATCATTTGCGGGAATCTGAATATAATACCCTTAACGGGAATCACCCTTCCCTTTATCAGTTACGGGGGAAGTTCACTCATAGTCAATTTTCTTATGGCAGGTATTGTGCTCAAAATATCCGGGGAAAAATAATGGCCATCTATAGATTGAGGGTCATCACGGTCCTCTTTGTTGTGCTTGCAGGGGTTGCAGCCTATTCCCTTTTTGACAGGATGATTCTGAAAAAGGATGAGATTGTCTCTACCCGCTACAGGGATAAAAAGTTCACTGACCTTATGAAGGGTCTTATCAATGAAGGGATCATCAAAACAACGGGGGAAGAGATTGCTATAGATGAAGAACTGCTTATTGCGAAAGGTCTTAACAAAAAGACGGCGGACCGGGTAAGGCGGAGCATAAAGTTCTGCTATATGAAGAAAGATGCCCTCTATTTTGACGGCCAATCAGTTTCAGTGCTCAATAACAGGGGTTCGGGAGATGAAACTGTTTTACGGGGAAGCATCATGGATAGAAACGGGATTACCCTTGCAAAGAGCACCCTTGACGAAAAGGCATGGAAATTAAAACGGGAGTACACATACGGGCCTGAGATGTTTCCTGTAGTAGGGCATTACAGCGCTGTTTACGGCAGCCGGTATCTGGAAAAGGAATTGGATAGATATCTCAGCGGCCAATCTCATGACCCCATATATTTGACTACGAATGACCCCTTCAAGAAGGTCAGGCTCGGGGACGAAGTAACGCTGACCATAAACAACAGGATACAAAAGTTTGCCTATGATCTTATGGATGGTAAAAAAGGTGCTATAGTGGTCCTTGACGTAAGGACAGGGGAAATTCTTGCGGCAGTCAGCACCCCGTCCTTTGACCCGAATACAAAGGAAGGGGATACATGGAGAAACACATTTGCAGACAGGAAAGAGAGGCTCTATGAAAACAGGGCCTTTGGAGCACTCTATCCGCCGGGTTCAACCTTCAAGACTGTTGTTGCGTCCGCATGGATCGACAGGAGTGAAGGTAAAAGGCAAGCATCAAGCTCCCTTTTTCAGCGAACCGCCGCAGATGGGGAATCCCAGGGCCGTGCCGGGCATGTCACCATGTGCAGCAGCAAAAAGAACAGGTATGATATTTCGGATATTCATACCCATGGAAGAGTGGATATAGACAGGGCGCTCATTGTGTCCTGCAATCAGTTCTTCAGTGAAATCGGGGTGACCCTCGGCCCGGAAATGGTCAAATACGCCGAAGGATACGGGTTCAACAGAGGTATAGAGCTTGTCCCTCAGTTGAAGGACCTTCATTGCAGCGCCACACCGAGCCTCGCCCTTTCATGGCAGGAGGACCAGGCCAAGGGCGCTGGAATAAAGACCTATCATGGTAAGGATTTCAGAAGAAACCCGAAGATAGTTGCCCAGGGCGCCATAGGGCAGAACCTTGTTGTTGCCACCCCCCTCCAGATGGCCATGGTGGCGGCAGCGATTGCAAATAAGGGTACTGTTCTCAACCCCTACCTGGTAAAAGAGATTAAAACAGGAGATAACTGGGAAAGAATATTTTCCGCAAAACCTGTAGTTATGGGCAAGACTGTTCGGGAAGAGACTGCTGAAAGGTTAAGAAGCCTCATGGCAAGGGTCATGGAGAGCGGGACAGGGAAAAACGTTAAAAAGGTCTATATTGAAGGGGGGAAACATACCACATCCCCAAAGGACAATAAATCGCCCATCCTGAGGGTTGCAGGCAAGACAGGCACTGCCGAGGTAGGTGACAGGAATAACAACGGAATCATAGACCCTGATGAGAATGCCCATTCATGGTTTATAGGTTTCGCACCTGCCGATAATCCGAGGATTGCCATTGCGGTCATTGCAGAAAACCAGGGCCTCGGGGGCCTCACCGCAGCACCTATTGCTGTAGAGGTAATGGCAGAGGCATTGAATCGATGAACTGAAGTAATGCCTCGGTTATGCTGGAGTGAATAAAGTTGATATTCCTGGACGGCCCCTGGCACGGGGCGAAATGAACGTGTTTGTGTGGAATATCCCGACACAGATGCTCATCCTAATGGAAAATCTGGAATAATTTGCCATGTCGTAAAAATTTGTTGAATAATTTTAAGCCATGAGGAATACTATCCATTATGATTGATCTGGAAAAAATCAGACCTGATATTGAAAACCTATGATGAAATAAAATAAGGCAATAAGCATGAACCTTGTAAATCTATTGAAAGAAAAACGAGTCGCGATACTGGCCACGGCGAAACGGCACGGCGCCCGGCACGTGAGAATCTTCGGATCTGTTGCACGAGGTGATTTTGACGAAAAAAGCGATCTGGATTTTCTTGTAGAAATGGAACCTGGCAGAAGCCTTCTTGACCGTGCCGCCCTCCTGCTCGATTTAGAGAAACTTCTTGGATGCAAGGTTGATGTAGTGAGCGACAAAGGGATAAAATCTCGTATGCGTGAACGTGTGTTCAGGGAGGTTCAACCGTTATGAGAAATAATAGCGAGCGTGTCCTTGACATGCTGGAGGATATTGAGCACATTGAACGATATTCAGAAAAAGGACCCGATGTTTTCAAAAAAGATGAACTTATACAGACCTGGGTTGTATATCATCTTCAGATTATCGGCGAAGCGGCATCAAAACTGGGCCATGCTTTTCATGACACCTACCCGGAAACCCCATCCTCAGATCATTGCCATGCGGAATTTGCTCACTCACGAATACTTTGGAGTTGACCTCGACGAAGTCTGGCAGGTCGTGGAGCGCGATTTGCCAACATTAAAACAAAGACTGCACAGAATAAGTGAGGAACTTTGTCCGCCGAGCAATCATGATTAAAAGCAAATATCTTCCTCGTGTTGGCATCCATAGTTATTTATTTAAGGTCATCCCCAAAGTGTCCCCGTCCCCAAAGTGTCCCCAATTTTTTGTTATGCCTGAAGTGAAAAGATATGAGAGACAAATATTATTCTGATGACAGAGATCTCGTGAAGTGGGCAATCTTGGCCCATATTGCGTCAAAATATAGGTTGCAGACAATCCTTCAGGTTCCATACTGGCGACGAGAGCCTGCCTATCCGCATTTGAACTTTATGGGAAATAGCGTGACAGTATCGGGCAAGGTGTGGGGGTTCTTTCGCAACATTCACAGCGTTACTCGATTGGGACCAGAGATAGGGACCTCGATAGTTGTTGTTGAAACCGAGTTCGATCCAAACCGGCGAGGTGACTATCTTTCGGTGGTCAAGGCAAGGATTCAGCAAGCAAGGCGACCTCTCGTACTCTTTCTCGACCCAGATACTGGTTTGCAACCCGCCAATTGTCGTCCCGAACATACGGCGATTGAAGAAATAGATGCTCTGTGGCCTGTTCTCAAACCTCACGAATGGTTGGTTCTATATCAACACGCACGCCACAGCCCCAATTGGAGGGAATCCGTGGCCGATCAACTGTCATCTTTGTGCAACAACAGGGATGCCCATGTTGTCCGGTCAAATGACGTAGGAAAAGATGTTGCATTTATTTGCGTTGAAAAAATGGCATAACCATCGGCTGCAGCGAATCCGCGCGATGCGCGTCTCGCTGAGCCGTACGTTCCGCTCAACTCGGCATTGGACAGAAAGGAAAAATAAACATTGATTGAACATAGCACGTCTGGCATAATATGAAAATGGCAACCAATTTTCCCGAATTTATCAGAGACAATTACGAAATTCATGAGTGGCGGCACGCATGTGCGATTCTCACGAGAGACTTTCCGGATGAGTATTCTGAAGTCTGCGATGTTTTGACGCGCTTCCGCCTCCAGAGGAGTCATATCGTAGTCGGAGGAGGAAGAAAATCCAAAGTAGCTGATTGGATTGATTCTGAACTTGCAAGGAAAGGGTGGGTCGAGAAGAATTTCAACACAAGCATCACTGTTGACGACAACATCATGAATTCGCCCACACACGCTGTAGATTGTTTCAAAAACCGCATAGCCCTCGAAATTGAGTGGAACAACAAAGATCCGTTCTTTGACAGAGACCTGAACAACTTCAGACTGCTGTTTGATTTGAGGGCAATTTCTGTCGGGATCATCATAACGAGATGCGACGAGTTGCAAGAAATATTCGATTCACTGGGCCGCGGCAAGTCCTACGGGTCCTCGACAACTCACATGTCCAAACTACTTCCGCGGATTGAAGGCGGCGGCGGAGCGGGCTGCCCACTTATAGTATTTGGTATAAGGAGAACGCTATATGCCGAAGATCACTAACATCCCACAGATATCAGCCGCCGAAGACTTCTCGATCAAAATTCAAGGACCGTTTACCACCATTCTGGCAGACCCACCGTGGAGATTCGACAACAGAACGGGGAAGATGGCCCCCGAGCATCAGCGTTTGCTTCGATATCAAACGATGACTATGGAAGAGATTTTGGAGTTGCCCGTAAATCGTGTGGCCGCCGCAAAAGCCCACCTCTACCTATGGATCCCCAATGCGTTGGTTTTTGAAGGGCTTGAGGTGATGAGAAGATGGGGTTTTACTTATAAGACAAACCTTGTGTGGTATAAGATTCGAAAAGATGGTGGTCCAGATGGACGAGGCGTTGGATTCTACTTTCGCAATGTTACTGAGCTTGTTCTTTTTGGGGTACGAGGGAACATGCGAACGCTTGATGCCGGACGGACACAGACAAACATTATCACTACCCGTAAGCGAGAACATTCTAGAAAACCAGACGAACTTTACGACATCATTGAAGCCTGTTCTCCAGGCCCTTATCTTGAACTTTTTGCGAGGCATCCACGCAAGGGGTGGGTTCAGTGGGGCAATGAGGATGTTGAGGATATGTCTGACCATCCTATTCTTAACCGCGCAGACTACCAACAAATGGTTATGTTTGACAAAGCAAAAAGAAGCTATGGGAAATAAGAACACATTCTTTTTCGATCATCATCCTTTGGCCTAAAATAGAGAAAGCATAGATATTGTCTAACGAGTGGATGCGGCCAATCGGCCATAAAGCGGCCTCTGGCTCAATTCTATGTTGGACCTTAAGGAGAATAAAGA